>CAYVWO010000259.1:0-4109 GCA_964455495.1 uncultured Tessaracoccus sp. | reverse complement strand
CCTAACCGCTGACGGAGCGCCGCGAGTTCCAAGCTAGGCTGACCCCATGGCACGGGTGATGGCCGTCGCTTTCGAGAGGCACGGCCAGTTGCATTACCTCGACCCCGGCGACGGCCACTACCGCGTCGGGGATTGGGTGCGCTATCCGACCGAGGACGGGGTGGAGATCGCGCAGGTCGTGTGGGCCCCCGAGGAGGTGCCCGAGGCCGTCGGCGACGTCCCCGCCTGCCGAGGGGCGGCGAACGACGCCGACATGCGCCGGGACCAGGCCAACCGGGCCTTCCGCGAGGAGGCCGCCGGTGTCGCCCAGTCGCTGATCGCCAGGCACGGGCTGCCGATGAAGGTGGTGGGCGTCGACTACGTCGACAGCCTCCCCGACGTCGACAGGCTCGTCGCCATCTACTACACGGCCCCGCACCGGGTGGACTTCCGCGCGCTGCTCCGCGACCTGGCGCGCGGGCTGAACGCGCGCATCGATCTCAGGCAGGTGGGATCGCGCGACGCGGCGCGGCTCATCGGCGGCATCGGGTCGTGCGGCCGCGAGCTGTGCTGCACGACGTTCATGGTCGACTTCGAGCCCGTCTCGTTGCGGCTCGCGCGTGTCCAGGGGCTCCCGAACAACCCCCTCCAGATCTCGGGCGCGTGCGGCAAGCTCATGTGCTGCCTCGCGTTCGAGCACCCGCTGTACGTCGACTTCCACCGGCGCGCCCCCGGCGTCGGCGAGCGGGTGACGGCAGGAGACGAGGACGGCGTCGTGACGGGGCATTCCGTGCCCTCGGAGTCTGTGACGGTGAAGCTCGGGTCCGGGGAAATCGTGAAGTGTCCGTTGCATTCGGTATGTTCGACGGCACGCGCGCGCGAGGCTCGCGGTGGCGCCGGAAGGGCATAGATGAGCAGGTGGGTGAAGGTCACTCAGGTCGTCCTCGGGATCGTCGCCGCCGTGTTGGTGGCGTCACTCTTCTTCGGAGGAATGATCGGCGGCCAGAGCCGCGACCCGCAGGCGAGCCCGAGGCCGTCCGCGCCCCCGTCAGCCGCGCCGCTCCCTGAGGGGGCCCGCCTTCCCGGCCAGCCCGAGCGCCCGATCGCGGACCACGAGTTGCTGCCTGCCGTCGAGGACGCCAACGCGGACCGGCAGCTGGACTACGAGGCCGAGGGCACCCCTCGCGTCGACTTCCTCGACTCGCTCGGGGACCTCCGCGCCTACGCGGGCCAGAAGCTAGACTGGAAGCGCTGCGACGACTCCGAGACATCGCAGTGCGCGAAGGTCGTCGTCCCGCTCGACTGGGAAGACCCTGCCGGCGACGCCATCGAGATCGCCGTGCGGCGGGTGCCCGACGGCGACTCCAGCCGCGGCCCGCTGTTCGTCAACCCGGGGGGCCCCGGGTTCGGCGGCCAGGACATGGCCGAGGGCCTCGCCGGCCGTTGGCCCAACTACGACACCGTCGGCTGGGATCCGCGCGGCACGGGGGAGTCCACGCACGTCGTGTGCGGCACCCTTGAGCAGACCGACAAGATCATGAACCTCGACGCCAGCCCCGACGACGACGCCGAGGACAAGGCGCTGCGTGCCGGCGGCGTCGACTTCGCCCAGCAATGCCGCGACGGATCCGGGAAGCTGCTCGATCACATCACCACCATCGACGTCGTGCGCGACCTGGACCTCATCCGGCACCTGCTCGGGGCGGAGAAGCTGAACTACGTCGGCGTCTCCTACGGCACCTTCGTGGGGGCCATGTACGCGGAGCTCTTCCCGAACTCCGTCGGGAGGCTCGTGCTGGACGCGGCCGTCGAGATCACCGACGAGGAGCCGATCCCGCAGGCGGCGGGCTTCGAGCTGGCGCTCACGGCCTTCGCGGACTGGTGCGGCGGGTCGAGCCTTTGCGCGCTCGGCGACTCGACCGACCAAATCATGGACGACATCGACGACTTCCTCCAAGGCCTCGACGCGAAGCCGCTGCGCGTGGGCAACAGGAAGTTGACGCAGTCGCTCGCGGCCACCGGCATCGCGCTGTTCCTCTACGAGGACGACAGCGCCTACCGCGGCCTCGCGGCGATGCTCGGCCAGGCATACTCGGGCGACGGCGCGAGCCTGTTGCGCGCCGCGGACTTCATGAACGGCCGCGAGGACGCCGGGTACCAGACCATCGCGTTCGCCTTCCCGGCGATGGCGTGCGTGGACGAGGCCGACGAGGGCGCGGCCGTCGTCCTCGACGACTGGCGCGACACCTTCCCGAAGGCTCCCGTGATGGCCCCCAACATGGGCACCAGCTACACCTGCCAGAAGTGGACGGCGGGGTCCGCGCCGCGGCTGAAGATCACCGCAGCCGGCGCGCCCGCGATCCTCGTCGTCGGCACCACCGGCGACTCCGCGACGCCCTACCAGCAGGCCGTCTCGATGGCGAGCCAACTGGAGTCGGGCACGCTGCTCACGCTCGAGGGCGCGGGCCACGGCGCCGTGACCGGCGACAACAGCTGCATCGCCAAGGCCGTCGACGGATACCTCCTTGACGGCAAGGCGCCCAAGGACGGCACCCGCTGCAAGTAGCGCTGGTTGAGCCGAGTGGGTATAGTTCCGTCCTGCTGCCGCCCTAGCTCAGTCGGTAGAGCGACGCTCTCGTAAAGCGTAGGTCACGGGTTCGATTCCCGTGGGCGGCTCGGACAGCGGGACGACCCCTTGCGGGTCGTCCCGTTTTCGGTTCGGGACGCGTTAATGAGGGGCGTCGCCAACCTCGACACAGTGGCCTTGTAGGCTTGCAGTCGCACCCGGGGGAGCTCGGGTTGTCTTCGGTTTTTGAGGAGGAAAGCGTGTTCGACTGCGCCATCATCGGCGCCGGGCTTGCTGGCCTGGTTGCAGCCCGGTACCTCACGGAGCGGGGCCAGAACGTCGTCGTTCTCGAGGCCCGCGACAGGGTCGGCGGCCGCGTCGAGAACCGCGAGTTGCCCGGCGGGGGATACGTCGAGTTGGGCGGCCAGTGGATCGGCCCCGGATTCGACTCGCTACTCGAGCTCACCGAGGAGCTCGGGTTCGAGACCATTGGTCTTCCCGCCAGCGGCAACCTCGTGGTTCGCCTGCGCGGACAGTCGATCGAGGTGCCCTCCGCTGACGACGAGGCCCCGGCGCTGACGCCCTTCGAGGTGTCCGACCTTGGCCAGGGTCTCCTGCGCCTGCGCCGTCTCGCGGAGCGCCTTCGCGACGACCCGGCGTGGCGCAAGTCCAACGACGCCTGGCTGAACCAGGACCTGCGCCGGTGGGTCACGACCAACCTGCGCACGCAAGGCGCGCAGCGCCGCTTCGGCGAGGTGTACACCGCGGCCTTCGGGGCCATGCCCAAGGGAGCGACGCTGCTCGAGGGCCTGCTGCAGGTGAACTCCGGGCCGGATCTCGAGACGATGCTCGCCAGCAACGGGGGGCTCAACCAGAAGCGCGTCGAGGGCGGCGTTGCCTCCGTCGCCGCTGCCCTGGCCAAGCGCCTGGGCGACGTGGTGCGCACGGGCGCCGAGGTCGTCAAGGTCGCCCACGACGACCGTTCGGCGACGCTGACGCTGGCCGACGGCGACATCGTCCAGGCGAAGCAGGTCATCTCGACGCTCCCGCCGCGGCTTGCCGTCGCCCTCGACCACGAGCCGCCGCTTCCCGAGTGGCGGGCCGAGGCCGCCGACCGCGTCGCGGCCGGCAACGTGATCAAGGCCTTCCTCATCTACGAGCGCCCGTTCTGGCGGGACAAGGGGTTCTCCGGGCAGTCGAGCGCCGACGAGGGCGCGGTCCGGGTGACGTTCGACACCACCTCCGACGAGGCGAACCGCGGCCACCTGATGGGCTTCTTCGAGGGTGCGGACGCCGACTCGCTCTCGCGCCGCTCGGTGACGCTTCGCGAGCGCGCGTTCGTCGACTCGGTCGCGCGCACCTTCGGTGAGGAGGCGAAGCACCCGATCGCCTACATCGAGCGCGACTGGTCCGTGGAGAAGTTCACCGGCGGCTGCCACGGCGCCCACTTCGCCCCCGGCGCGTGGACGACCAACGGCCCGACCCTCGCGGAGCCCGAGGGCGTCCTGCACTGGGCCGGCGCCGAGTACGCCACGCGCTTCAACGGCTACATGGAGGGCGCGGT
>CAYVWO010000258.1:2407-4137 GCA_964455495.1 uncultured Tessaracoccus sp. | reverse complement strand
GCGCGGGGCGAACGGCTGCTCGATCATCGTCAGGTCGAAGGCGTCCAGGGCCCGGTCGATGTCCTCGGGGGCGTGTGCGAAGCCGCGCAGCGAGGCCTCGATGAGGTCCGGCCGGTCGATGGAGAGGAACACGCCGTTCATCTGCTGGTACCAGAGGCTGAACTCCTTGATCGCCTCGCCGATGGTGGGCGTGTAGACGATCGGCATGATCTCGTCGAGGTGGTCGCTCAGGAGGCGGTAGAAGAGGACGGTGTTGCGCTCGCGCAGGCCCTGCAGGTACGAGAACTTGGCGAGCGGGGTGGTGGCGTTGCGGAAGCGGTTGTAGGCGCGGTTCAGCTGGGCCTCGAGCGGCGTGACGCGGGAGGGGAGCAGGCCGACGAGCCCGAGCTCGGTGCGCTCCTCATGGGTGAACGCCGTGCCGCGGTTGAGCCGGGGGTGCCGGAGGATGTCGCGCCCGCGAACGCGGACGGCGATGCGGGCGCCGTGGCTGCCGGGGAGGACCTCATAGTCGCGCGTGGACATGGGGCCCAGCCTAACCAGGCTTGGCCCGTCGCGCGGGAGATCAGGCCAGGCGGCCGTCGGTGAGTTCGCGGCGCGCGGCCTCGGGGGCGGGCAGGTAGTAGAGCGAGAGCGAGGACAGGATGCGGATCACCTGGGCGACGGCCGCCTCCCGCTCGCCCTCGGTGGCCGCGCCGTCGGCCAGTTGGGCGGCCTTGTGGGCGCGGCGGGCGTCGTCGCGGGCGGTCGCAGGCAGGTGCTGGAAGCCGACGGTCTCGGCGTGGTCGACGGCGACGGAGTAGGCGATCTCGAGCTCCGCGGCGAGGTCCTCCCTCTCCCCGAGGGACAGCGATCCGGCCCCGGTCTCGCTGCGCACCAGCGCGACCTCGAGCGCCGCCGTCGTCGGGACGGCGGCGTCGAAGAGCGCGGAGTTCTCTATCCGGTAGGCGATGTCGGCGGCGCGTCTGCCGTAGTCGGCGCGGATGTCGTCGATCCTGCGTGCCACCTGGGCCCCGCGTTCCGCTTCGGTGCGGGCGTCGGGGCGTTCGCCGAGGCGGCGTGCGATGGCGTAGTCGACGAGGTTCGTGCCGTCGAGGTGGAGGTCGCCTGCCGTGAGGATTCGCCCGCGCCGGCGCCGTCGCAGGATGGCCCAGAGGAGGCCGTAGGCGACGGCCGCGGCAGGCAGCGCGAACGCGGCGCCGAGCGTGCCGCCGAACAGCAGCGGACCGGCGCCCGCGGCCAGCGCGCCGACGCTCGCGACGGGCACCCGCAGCGACCGGCCCTCGCCTCGCCCCGGCCACTCGACGGGCGGGACGGCGATGCATTCCACTCCCGCGCCGAGCTTGAACAGCCGCAGCGCCACCTCCAGCGTCTCGGCCGGCGCGAGGATGGACGACGCCTTGTCGAGGTCCGGGAGCCGCGCGTAGCGCAGGAGAACCTTGTCGTCCGAGGGGTACCCGACCGTGAACACGATCGGGGCTACGTCCTTTCCGGGCGGCAGTGCGAGGATCGTCTGGTCGGTGAGTGTGCGGAGCGCGACGAACAGGGGGATCGGCTCCCAGAACCGGAACCTCGTCACCGCTCACCGTCCGCGGTCTCGTCCCGGGCGGCGCGTCCCGGCAGCGCAAGGGCGGGGCGCCCCTCGATCATCAGTGTCGCCTCCGCAGGGTTGGGCAGGTAGTAGAGGGCGAGGCCGTCGAGGATCGCCGACACCTGGCGCAGGGCGGCGGCCC
>CAYVWO010000258.1:0-2307 GCA_964455495.1 uncultured Tessaracoccus sp. | reverse complement strand
CGGCGTCGAACGCCACGCGCACCTCCGCCGCCGCGACGCTCAGCTCCGACGGGTCCAACCGGCCCTGGTTGTCGTCCCAGCGGATCAGCGCCCTCGCGAGCCGCTTGGCGGCCGCATCGGCGGGATCGAAGAGCGCGGGGTTCTCGATCCGGTAGCAGATGTCGGAGAGCAGCGCCCCGTACTCCTCCTTCACGCGCGCGACCAGTGCGGCGGCCGCCTGGGCCGCGGGCGTGCCGTCGAGCACCCGGTCCAGCGGATACGCGCGGCCGCCGGTCAGGTAGGAGTGGCGCGTCGGTGGCCGGAGCCGAGCGCCGCGACCGACACCATCCCCATCTGGCGGAGCAGGCGGCGCGTCTGCATCGCGCCCGGCGGGAGCGCGAACGCCCGGACTGGCCGGCTGGGAAGGTTGGTCAGCGTCAGCTCGCCCAGCTCCATGCTGGTGGCGACCTCGCTGACGAACCGGGGGTCGGCGGCCGATTGGGCGCTGAAGCGCAGCGTCACGCAGTCGCCCCGGCGGAGCGTCGGCTCGATGATCGTCACCTCGCCGTCCTCCGTCTCGACGACGACGGCGCGCGTGAGGTCGCCGACGGGGGTCTCGAACCGGATGGGCGTCAGGTCGAGGGGCGGCGGCGTCGCCTCGCCCACCTCAGCCCCGGCCCGACGGCGTGGTCCAGCCGCTGAGGTCCGGGCCCTTCGGCACGATGCCGAGCGGGTTCAGGTCGGTGTGCACCTTGTAGTAGTGGTCCTTGATCTGACCGAAGTCGACGGATGTGCCGAAGCCGGGGGTCTGGAACAGGTCGCGGGCGTAGCCCCACAGGTTCGGCAGCTCGGTCAGCTTGGTGCGGTTGCACTTGAAGTGCCCGTGGTAGACGGGGTCGAAGCGCACGAGCGTCGTGAACAGGCGGATGTCGGCCTCGGTGATGGCGTCGCCCATCAGGTAGCGGGTACGTCCCAGTCGCTCCTCGAGCCAGTCGAGCGCGGCGAACAGGCGGTCGTAGGCGGCGTCGTAGGCCTCCTGCGAGCCGGCGAAGCCGCACCGGTAGACGCCGTTGTTGACCTCGGTGTAGACGCGCTTCATCACCTGCTCCATCTCCTCGCGGAGATGGGCGGGCCACAGGTCGGGCGCGCCGTCCCTGTGGAAGGGGGTCCACTCGAAGAAGAGGTCCTCGGTGATCTGCGGGAAGTTGTTGGTGACCACCTCGCCCGTGGTCTCGTCGACGATCGCCGGCACGGTGATGCCGCGCGGGTAGCCGGGGAAGCGCTTCTCATAGGCGTCCTTCAGCTTGTGGATGCCGAGGACGGGGTCGACGCCGCCCGGGTCGAGGTCGAAGGTCCACGAGTCGGCGTCGTGCGTCGGCCCGGGGGTGCCGAGCGAGATCACGTCCTGGAGCCCGAGGAGGTCGCGGACGATGATCGCGCGGTTCGCCCAGGGGCAGGCGTACGCGGCGATAAGCCGGTACCTGCCGGGCTCGACGGGGTAGTCGTCGGTCCCCGGCCGCGGCTCGGCCACGATCCGCGTCTCGATGTAGCGGGAGTCGCGGTCGAACTCCTTGCCCTTGACGGAGTAGACGCCGGCCTTGGAGTGCTCTTCGTGGTCGCTCATGGAATCACGGTACCGTCACCCGTATGTCGGTAGGTGGTATGAGCGGGCGTCACGGTGGATTCCGCGGCGGCGACGAGGAGGCGCAGCGAAAGGCGAACGCTGAGGCCCCACGGGTCGCCGACCTCGGTCAGCGGGTCGTGGAGCTGTTCCGGCCCTACCGGGGCAGGATCGCCGTCACCGGGCTGATCGTGATCGTCAGCGCCGCGATCGCCGTCGTGCCGCCCCTGATCGTGCAGCGCGTGTTCGACGACGCGCTGTTCCCGCCCGACGGCGGCCCCGACCTCGGGCTGCTCGTGCGGCTGGTCGCGGCCATGATCGCGCTGTACCTGTTCTCGTCCGGCTTGGGCATCACCCAGACCTGGCTGACGTCCACCGTCGGCAACCGCGTCACGGGCGACCTGCGGGTGCGCCTGTTCGAGCACCTCCAGGCGATGGAGCTCGGGTTCTTCACCCGGACCAAGACCGGTGTAATCCAGTCGCGGCTGCAGAACGACGTCGGCGCGGTCGCCGGGGTGCTCACCAACACGATCTCCAGCATCCTCGGCAACGCCGTCACGGTGGCCTCGGCGCTGGTCGCGATGATCCTGATCGACTGGCGGCTGACGCTGATCGCCGTCGTGCTGATGCCGATCCTCGTGCTCATCCAGCGCAAGGTCGGCCAGGTGCGCGCGAAGATCGCGGCGCGGACGCAGAAGTCGCTGTCC
>CAYVWO010000257.1:0-4188 GCA_964455495.1 uncultured Tessaracoccus sp. | reverse complement strand
CGCCGGTGACAACGACCTTCACGGTCTCTCCCTTCGCGTGTCGGGTGCTGCACAGACGGTAGCGCACGGCCCGTCGCCGCCCGAACGCGGGCGATAGGGTGTCGGCATGACGACGGCTCGGGTGGTGATCGACGGCATGGGCGCGCGGGTCCGGGTGGCCGTGACCGGCGACGGGGCCGACGGGTTCGTCGCCCAGCTGCGGGAGGCCTGGTCGCGCTGCGTCTCGGATTCCGACGACGCCCGCGCCACCGTCAAGGTGACCCTCGCCGAGGGGGAGGACCCCTGGGACCGGCTGGAGCGCGTCACCCGGCAGGTCACCCTCGCGCTGCTCGAACGGCAGGTGGGCAACGTGATGCTCTTCCATGCGGGCGGCGTGAGCCACCCGGTCACGGGCCGCTCCGTCGGGTACGTCGCGCCCAGCTTCACCGGCAAGACCAGCCTCACCGTCGAACTGGGCCGGCACTTCGGCTACCTCAGCGACGAGACCATCGCCGTCGCCGAGGACCTCTCGATCCTGCCCTACCCCAAGCCGCTGTCGGTGCGCGACCCCGACGGGGGCCCCCGTCGCGAGCTGAGCCCGGACGGGCTCGGCCTGCGCCGTCCGGGCGGCGAGCCGTACCTGGCCGCGCTGCTGTACCTCGACAGGCGCGACGATCACGAGGGCCCGCCCGAGGTCGGGGTCGTCGACGCGTTCGACGCCGCCGTGCTGCTGGGCCCGCAGACGTCGTCGCTGAGCCTGCTGCCCGCCGGCCTCCACCGGCTGGACGCCCTCCTGCGCCGCGTCGGCGGCCTGACGCGGGTGACCTATTGCGAGGCGTCCTCGCTCCTGCCGCTGGTCACGGGCCTGATCGAGCCTCCCGAGGAAGCCTCCGACGACGGTGGCGACGGCGAGCTCGTGCGCCTCGTCGCGCCCGCGGACCGGCTCGTGGGGGACGGGGAGACGCTGCTCCTCTACAAGGAACGGCTGCTGCGGCTGGGCCCGCTGGGCGCCGAGATCGTGGACCTCGCCGTCCGGCCGATCGCCGTCGGTGCCCTCGCGGACCGGCTGACCGAGCGGCTGGGCGCCCCCGACGGGGTGGACGCGCGCGCGGCGACCGCGGACGCCGTCGAGCGGCTGATCGCCGACGGGGTGCTCGAGCGCGTCGACTCGTCTCCGCTCTGATCTGAGGGCGTGGGTGGGCGCCGGAGGCTGGCCGATCAGCCGGCGGCCGGGCCCGCGCCGAGGAGCCGCGGCAGCATCCGGGCCAGCGCGTCGTCGATCTCCGCCGCGGCCCTGCGCGCCGCCCGCCGCCCCCGCCCGTAAGGGTCGGCGATGTCGAGCGTCATGCTGTTGACGGGCGCCCCGGCCGCGTACTGGTTCATGCCGAACACCTTGGCCGCGTGCGCGGGCCAGGCGTCGAGGATGCGCAGCTGCTGCGCGAACTCGAAGGTCAGCACCAGGTCGGCGTCGGCCAGCAGGTCGGCGGTGAGGCAGCGGCTGACGTGGTCCTCGTGCGGGATTCCGTCCTCGTCGAGGATCGCGGCCAACAGCGGGTCCATCGGCCGCCCCTCGTCCGACGCCGACCTCGCGGCGGCCCACTCCTCGGTGCTCCAGGTGGCCGCCGAGTTCGGCCTGGTCGGCGTCGTGGGGTTCGCGCTGCTCCTCGCCGCGGGGATCGCCGTCGCGGCGCGCGGGCCGCGCGGGGTCGCGGCCATCGCGATCGCGGCCTGGGCCGCGCTCGGCGTGCACTCGATGATCGACCACCTGTGGGAGTTCCCCGCGGTCGTCCTCGCAGCGGGTCTGGTCCTCGCCTGGTCGGGCTTCGGGTCGTCAGGGGCCGGCCGCCCCGTCGATTCTCCGCCGCGATGATTGCATATCTGGAATTGTAACCCTAGAATGTCGCCATGGAGTCAGCTGCGGAACTCGTGTGGACGGCGCGTCGTCGGCGCCGCCTGACCAAGAAGGAGCTTGCCCGGATCTCCGGGGTGTCCGCGGCGACCCTGTCGCGCATCGAGAGCGGGAAGGTCGATACCGCCTATGGCACCGTGATGAAGCTGCTCCGGGCGCTCGGGTACCGCGCGGTCGGCGACCTGGTGCCCGAGGCGAGCGACGAGCCGATCGCGGCCGCGATCGACTCCGCGCCGTCGGTCGCGGAGCGGTTCGACGTCTACCGGGTCGCCGCCCAGGTGTCGCCGGTGACCGCGCGGCCTGGCGTGACCGCCGTGACGGCCAGCCTCGACGCGATGGCCGACCTCTTGGAGCGCCAGGGTGCCGACTACGCGTTCTCCGCGCTGGAGGGCTACTACGGCGGCTGGTCCGAGCGCGGGCCGCAGTCGTTCTGGCCAGTGGTCTACATCGACCCCGCGTTCGGGCGGTACTGGCCGGCGCAGCCGGCGCCCGGGACCCGGGGCACGGTCTACGTCCTCCCCATGACGGCGAACGCGGCCCGCTTCGTCGACCGGGTCAACGGGATCATGGCGATGAGCCCGGACTGGTCGATCATCGACACCATCGCGTCCCCCAACCGCCAGGCCGATGTGGGCCTGGAACTGCTCGCCTCGCTCGGCGAGTCGGCCGGGTTGGAGGCGGCGTGACCGGGCCCGACCGAATCCGCCGTCCGCGCCCAGGACTTCAGCGGGCCGCCGTCGGCGACTTCGCCCGGGGTCATGTGGACGACGTCGACAGCGCGAGGCTCTCGCGCAGGCTCCTCATCGACACGATCAGGCACCTGGAGCCGTTCCGGGAGTCGCTGACCGTGATCGGCGCCCACGCGGTGTTCGCCCGGGTCCAGGACGTCCTCCCCGACATGGTGATGCCGTCCACGAAGGACGCGGATCTGGCCGTCAATCCCGAGTTCGTCGCGCCGCAGCCGGTCATTCTGGAGCTCTTGGCGGCGGCCGGACTGGAGCCGGCCAGCCCCGACCGTCCCGGCATCTACGGCTACGCGAACGAGTCCGCGCGCCCGCAGTGGGATCGCACGACCATCGACCTGCTCGTGCCCGCCGCGTATGCGGGGGCGGGTCGCCGAGCCGCCCGGATCACGGGACAGAAGAACGCGGCCACCAAGGCCGAGGGGATAGAGCTCGCGCTCCACGACAGG
Source organism: uncultured Tessaracoccus sp. (assembly GCA_964455495.1). Taxonomy (GTDB): domain Bacteria; phylum Actinomycetota; class Actinomycetes; order Propionibacteriales; family Propionibacteriaceae; genus Arachnia. Next base: position 1,108 of record CAYVWO010000257.1, on the reverse strand, counting down.
TCGGCGATGGTGCTCACGCCCTTGCCCGGCGACCCCGACCGAGACCCCGTCGAGGTCATGGTCGCCGGCCACGCCGCGTTGCTGGTCGCCAAGGCGTACAAGGTCCGCGATCGCGTGGCGGACTACGACAATCGCCCCTATCGGCTGCGGGCGAAGGACTCTGTCGACGTCGGGCTCCTGATGCTGGCGAGCGATCCCGAGGACGCCGCGGAGACCATGCGGCGGGTCTGCGTCGAGCGTCCGGAGATCTCCGGCATGGCGGCCGAGGCGGCCCGCGTGATCGTGTCCCAGTACTTGCACGACGCGAGCGGGATCGTCCGAGTCGACTTGCTCGAGGGGGTCCAGCAGCTTGTCGGCGCGGATGTCGCCGAGAGGATCGACTCGTGGCTGCGGCGCTTCGATGACGCCTCAAGGCACTGGCGAGGCTGAGAGGACCCGCACTCGCTCCTAGGCCCCGTCCTCGTGGCCGAGTGCCCCGTCCTCGCGGTTGAGCGCCTCGTAGACGTCGGCGAGGACGTTTCGCTGGCGGAGGCCGAGCCGCGAGGCGACGGCGCGGCGCACCGAGCGCAGGCCCATGCCCCACCAGCGGACGCGGGCCCGGGCGAGCGCCCGCGGCTCCTCGCGGACGATGCCGTACGGGCGCAGCTGGTCGGCGTCGGGGAGGAGCGCGACGCGCAGTCGCCGCGGGAGGTCGCCGACGGGGCCGCGCACGATGAACCGGAGCCACGTCGTCGTGCCGGAGCTGCTCCCCGCCGCGCGCCGGTTCCAGGCGGCCAGCGCCCCCGGCTCGACGACGGACGCGTCGACGAGGGGGTCGATCCCCAGCCTCGGCAGCAGGTTGGGCAGCGCGGCGGCCGCGCCGGTCGCCGTCGCGACGCGGCCGACGTCCGCGCGCCGCTCGTCGGTCCAGCCCGCGCACAGGCGGACGAGCTCGGTCACCTCGTACCGGCGGCTCGTGTCGTCCGGGTTGCTGCGCGCGGCGTGCAGCGCGAGGATCAGGACGCTCGACGCGAAGTCCGGGATGGTCACGAGCTGTCCCGCGGCGGGCATCGTGGGACTGTACGGTCAACGGTGTAACTCCAATCAAGGAGGAACACGATGAGCAAGC
>CAYVWO010000256.1:0-4254 GCA_964455495.1 uncultured Tessaracoccus sp. | reverse complement strand
CGCGACTCGCGGGAGCGGTCGGCCCAGCGGGCCTCGTGGTCGCCGTCGTCGAGCGTCGAGCCGCCCCAACTCGACGGTGAGAGGGTGCCGGTGAACACCGTCTCGGCGGTGCCGTCGGGTGCGGTGCGCCTGAGCGCCTCGGCGAAGGGCAGCCAGGCGTCGAGTTCGTGCAGCGGGGATTCGGCCATACGGCAGGTTATCGTGGCGGCAGACGTTCACTTTAGGTCCTGCGCAGGGCTTAGCGTGCGCGTCAAAGTCAGATAGTTGACTTTGACGCGCGCACTAACCGCTGCGCAGGATCAAGTCGAAGCCCTCCGCAGTGCGAGTAGTACTGTCAGGCGCGTGATCCAGCTCTCTCATGTCGCGCTCGTCACCGGCGCCAACCACGGCATCGGCGCCGCCATCGCCGAGCGCCTCGCGGCCGACGGCTGCGCCGTCGTCCTGGCCTACCACGCGTTCGAGTACCCGGCCGACGCCGACGTTCCGGAGCGGCAGCGCGAGTACCACAGGGCGGACGCGTCCGAGATGCTGGACCGGATCGAGCGCGCCGGCGGCCGGGCCGTCGGCGTCGCCGCGGACCTGATGGACGCCTCGTGCGTCCCCGCGCTGTTCGACGCCGCCGAGGAGGCCTTCGGCGCCGTCGACATCCTGGTCAACAACGCGACCGCCTCGCTGGTGGACACCTTCACCTCGGCCGACGTCGACTGGGCCGGGAGGCCGCTGCAGGGGGTGACGGCAGAGACCTTCGACCGCCAGTTCGGCGTCGACGCCCGCGCCGGCGCGTTGCTGATCGCCGAATTCGCCCGACGGCTCCAGCGACGCGGCGGCGACTGGGGCCGGATCATCAGCATGACCTCGGGTGGCGAGAAGGGGTTCCCGCAGGAGGTGTCCTACGGAGCGGCGAAGGCGGCGCTGGTCAACTACACCATGTCGGCCAGTCTGGAGTTGAGCGCATTCGGCGTGACCGCGAACGCGATCCACCCGCCCGTCACGGACACCGGGTGGGTCACCGACGACGTCCGCGCAGCGGTGCGCAGGGACCCGCATTTCTTCAGCGTCGCCGAGCCCCACGAGGTGGCCGACCTCGCGTCCTTCCTCGTGTCGCGCGCGGCGGACCGGGTCACGGGCAACGTCATCCGCATGGGCTGAGCCTTATCGTGGCTGTAAACGTCCAGTTCGATCCGGCGTCGGGGTTAACGTGTACGTGAAAGTCGGCTATGTGACTTTGACGCTCACGTTGTCCGGTTCGGCCATGTGGATCGAACGTTTGCAGCCACGATGCTGTCTCAGGCCGCGGCGACGGTGAGCGACGCCAGCACCGCCGGAGCGATGCAGCCCGGGGAGCATGGTGTCAACGCTCCGGTCCAGCCGCGCTTGCGCAGAGCGGCCGCGACCTGGCCTGCGACGAGGCACGGCGTGTCCCAGACATGGGCCAGCGGTAGCGCAGGGTGATCTCGTCGAGCGCGAGGCGGACATCGTTGTCGCGGATGAGGTCGTCTGCCGTCGCCCTGCCCGGATGGGCGAGTTCGCCGTCGAGCTCGGCGCGGACCCCGAACTCGGGGTACCAGCAGTCGGAGCGAATCCACCGCCCGCGGATCTGCTCTCGCTTTTGCCGGATGGATCGGGGGAGACCGTGGGCCCGCTCCACTCGGCGCAGGTACTCGAGTTCGAGATGGGACTCGACGCCGTCGGCAGTCTCGGCCGTCACGCGGAGCACGAAGTCGCGGTGCCGGACGCGCGTGTATGTGGCGAGGTGACCGAGGAAGCGGGGCACGCTCATTCCAAGCTGGATGGCTCTGATCAGGACGTCGAGCACGCCGGACTCGGTGGCCGCGTCGTCGACGAGATCGACGACGGTCTGCTCCAGACAGGTGCGGGGAGGGTTGCCGACTCGCGTCAGCGGGACCCGCGTGCGCCGGACCGTGCATCTGGCCGTGGAGCGCAGCCCGACCGCCAGCGGCGCCGAGACGTCGAGCACCGGTGGCAGGTCGCGGCGCAACCCGTGCAGGAAGGCGGCGGTCTCGCGCGAGAATACGGCCCGACCGTCGGCCCACTTCTGGACGCACAAGAGACGCTGCTCGACGGATGGCGGTTCCGACGACAAGACGAGCACGCCGTGGAACGGCCGCTGCCACTCGCCGTTGTCGACGCGGCTGGCGATCGTCCCCGGGCTGACCCCGACGTCGATCAACTCGGCGCGGGTGGCGACCCCACGATGCTCCCGGCTCCATGCGGAGAAGGCCTTCCTGTCCATGGCCCGATCATGCACGCGAACGCCACGCGGGAAAAGGCCCTTGCAGTGACCTGTGGATAAGTCGGTCGGTCGGCATCGCGAATCGCGGGACTAGGTCACGAGACTCCTGCCGGGCTTAGCGTGAACGCCAGAGTCACCATGCTGACTTTCACGCGCACGATGACCTCGCCGACGGCGCGGATCGAACGCTTGCAGCCACGTTGATGCGAGGGCGCGGGCGGCTGGACGTGCGGTCGCACGGTGTGCCTCGTCGGCGGACCGGCTACGTCGCCGACTGCCCCGGCTCGGGCCCGGCTTCCGGCCTCACCGACCAGACCCACACCCCCGAGGCCAGGATCAGGACGACTCCGAGGCTGAGCGAAGCAAGGATGTTCCACGAACCCAGGAGGCCGCCGATGAGGCTCGCGATCGGGATCACGCCCATGGTGGCCGTCCGCTGAAGCCCCGAGGCTCGCCCTAAGAGATCGACGGGGACGACAGTCGTGAACCACGAGTAGACGGCGACGTTCTTCGCGACCTGCGCCATTCCCCAGATGAAGGACTGGCCGCAGATGATGAGCGTGAGAACGATCGTCGGAACGGGCAAGGAGAGCGCCAGGAGGAGCCCGGCGGCCAGGAAGAGCACGACAGACGTGACCCGCACGACTCGGCTCAGCCCGAGCCTCGCCACCAGGCGTCCGGAGACGCCGGCGCCCAACGCGCCGCCGACAGCTCCGACCGTTGCCGCGACCCCCACGGCCGCCACGGAGAGCCCCACCACCCGGAGGAAGTACACCATCTCCACGGCGCTGATGACTGCGAGTGCGGCGTTGAGGAGCACTGTTGACATCGTGATTCGGCGAAGCGCCGCGCTCGTGCGGAACGGCTCTATGCCAGCCCTCATCTCCGTGAGGAACGAACTCGATCCCGGAGGTCTAGGTTCCGTGCTCACGTCTTGCTCGGCTCGGTGAACACGTAGTCGGCTGGCCATGACGGCGGCGCCGGCCAGCACTGCCGCCGCTGCTGCGAGGACCCAGCCGCCCGCGATGTGGGTCAAGGCGACCGCCGCCGCGGCGGGAATCACGATGCCGAGCCCGTTGTCCCACGCCTCGAGCGTGCCCGCCAAGGCGGTAATCCGGCTCCTCTTCTCGACGCGCGGGACCGCTGCCACCTGGCTGGTCTCGGTGATGAGGGAGAAGATGCCGAAGACCACGACGATGACCAGCAGCATCCCGAAGGTCATCGTCGCTGAAAGCAGCAGTGCGGCTGCGAGTGCGGCGAGCGTCGCCTTGGCCAGGGAGCTGATGACGAGCGTTGATCGAGAGCTCGCACGGTCGACGAGGACGCCGACAGGAGCGGCCAGGACGAGGAAGGCCACCATCCCGGCCGCGTTGAGCAGGCCCATCTGGGCCGCCGACGCGCCGAGCACCGATACGGCGATGACATCCGTGGCGAACCCGAAGATCGACCGACCGCCAGCATCCAGGGCATTCGACGCCACCAGACTCCGGCGCGCGGGGCGTCGGCGGTCACTCTTCATCTCAGTTCTTTCGACACGCGGCACTAGCAACCTTGCGCGGTGCAAGAGCTCTCGCAAGACGAGACTCCCAGCCCGCCGTCGGTGCGCGCAACTCTCTGCCGCGCTGTGAGTACCGGCTCAACCTGCTATGAAAGGCGGCGAACGCCCATGGGCGACGGGGACCGTCGTGCGTCCGGCAGTGCGCCGGCGAGGGCGATTTCGCCGCTCAGACACGCGTGGGATAGACTGCCGAAGTTGTCTTGGGTCTGTGCCCCTTCGGGGGGACCTTTCCCAGACCTCGCCACGGCCTCCTCTCCCTCGAGCTGGGGGTTGCCTCCTGGCAAAATCCAGGGGGTTCGTTTCTAGTTTCACTAGGCCTTACGCGGAACCGGTGAGACAAGGAGAAGTAATGATCCAGCAGGAGTCGCGACTGAAGGTCGCCGACAACACTGGTGCCAAGGAGATCCTTTGCATCCGTGTGCTCGGTGGCTCCAAGCGCCGC
>CAYVWO010000255.1:3988-4312 GCA_964455495.1 uncultured Tessaracoccus sp. | reverse complement strand
CGCGACGTGAACCACGCGCGATCGTTGGGGCTGAGCATCATCCATCAGGAGCTGAACATGGTTCAGGACCTGACGGTGGCGCAGAACTTGTACATCGGCCGCGGGGGCAGCCACCGGTTCGGGTGGATCGACGACGCGGCGCTGAACCGCCAGGCGTCGGAGCTGTTCGACCGGCTCGGCATGAAGATCAACCCGAGGGCGCGGATCGGGGACCTGTCGGTCGCCCGGCAGCAGATGGTCGAGATCGCCCGCGCGTTGTCCTACGATTCGCGGATCCTCGTGATGGACGAGCCGACGGCGGCCCTCACCGTCGCGGAGACCGAC
>CAYVWO010000255.1:3635-3978 GCA_964455495.1 uncultured Tessaracoccus sp. | reverse complement strand
CAGCTCGCACCGCACGCCGGAGATCGAGGAGATCACCGACCGGGGGAGCGTGCTGCGCGACGGCCAGTTCATCGGCACGGTGAACACCGCCGAGGTGGAGATGCGCGAGGTCATCTCGATGATGGTCGGCCGCGAGGTGTCGGCGGAGGCACGGCCGCGCAACGTGCGCCTTTCCGACGAGGTCGTGCTCAAGGTGAGCGGCCTGTCGAGCAAGAACCTGCTGCGCGACGTGAGCTTCGAGGTGCGACGGGGCGAGATCCTCGGGTTCGCGGGCCTGATGGGTGCGGGTCGGACGGAGGTCGCGCGGGCGGTCTTCGGTGCCGATCCCCGGACCACGGGCGAG
>CAYVWO010000255.1:0-3625 GCA_964455495.1 uncultured Tessaracoccus sp. | reverse complement strand
TCCACACGCCCGAGCTGGCCAAGGCCGCCGGGCTTCCCGAGCATCCGGGCTTCGACATCCTCTCGACCAGGCCGGGCGGCGGACGGCGCTGCATCGAGGCCAAGGGGCGCGCGGCCACGGGCGAGATCGAGGTCAATGGGCAGGCCGTGAACATTCGCGCCGCGGCGGACGCGGTTCGCCACGGGATCGGCTACCTGTCGGAGGACCGCAAGAACTTCGGCCTGCTGCTCGACCAGGACATCAAGGCCAACACCGTGATGGCGGCGATGAAGGACTTCACCACCGCCGGGTACATCCACGACGGGAGGATCACGTCGGTCGGCGTCGAGTACGCGAAGCGGCTGCGGGTGAAGACGCCGTCGGTGAATCAGCTGCTCGGCAAGCTGTCCGGCGGCAACCAGCAGAAGGTCGTCATCGCGAAGTGGCTTGTCCGCGACTGCGACGTGCTGATCTTCGACGAGCCCACCCGCGGCATCGACGTCGGCGCGAAGGAGGAGATCTACGAGCTCCTGGAGACGCTCTCGGCGCAGGGCAAGGCGATCATCATGATCTCCTCCGAGCTGCCCGAGGTGTTGCGGATGAGCCATCGCATCGCGGTCATGGCCCACGGCCGGATCACCGGCGTCCTCGACAACGAGGACGCCACCCAGGAAAACATCATGGAGCTGGCCACGGTCGGCCTGGCCCAACTGACAGGAGACGCAGCGTGAGCGCCGAAGTACAGACCCCGACGAGCGAGGAGGGCGGCATCGTCCGGTTCCTCAAGTCGTCGCTCCAGCAACTGTTCGTGTTCCTGGCCCTGGTCATCATCTACGTCTTCTTCCTGTTCGCCGCGCCGAACTTCGCCCAGTTCTCGATCGTCCTCGACATCTTCCAGCAGTCGGCCTACATCGGCGTGATGGCGCTGGGGGCCACCTTCGTGATCGCGACCGGCGGCATCGACCTGTCCTCCGGCACGGGCATGACGCTGGTTGCCGTGATGGCCGGCGTGTTCCTCTCCGGTGACTGGCTGAACTGGCCGCTCGGCGGCGGGCTGATCGCGATCCTCCTCGTGGGGGCCTTCATCGGCCTGATCAACGGCCTCAACGTGGCGAGACTCGGCCTGCCGCCGTTCATCGCGACGCTCGCCATGATGATGGTGGCCCGCGGCCTCGCGCTGATCATCTCCGGAAAGTCCTCGATCTCGATCAAGAACCCGGGCTACGGCTGGATCGCCAACGGGCAGGTCATCCCCGGCGTGCCCAACGCCGTGCTCCTGTTCATCCTGCTCGCGATCTTTGCCGCGTTCCTGTTGAACAAGACGTTGCTCGGCCGCTACGCGCTGGCGATCGGCTCGAACGAGGAGGCCACGCGCCTGTCCGGCGTCAACATCAAGCTGTGGAAGACGCTCGTCTACGTGACCGCCGGCGTCTTCGTCGCCCTGGGCGCCATCCTCTACTCGGCCCGCTTCGGGTTCGTGCAGCCCGCGGAGGGCCTCGGCTTCGAGCTCAACGTCATCGCCGCCGTCGTTATCGGCGGCACCTCGCTGGCCGGCGGCCGGGCCAACATCCTCGGCACCGTCGTCGGCGCCCTGATCATGGAGACCCTCAAGAAGGGCCTGCTGATGATGGGCATCGCGCAGGAGTGGCAGTTCGTCGTCACCGCGGTGTTCGTCGACAACGTCCGGCGCAAGAGGGCGTCTGCTGTGTAGCCCCACGTTCCTTGAGCCGGGCCCCTCGCGCGAAGCGCCGGGCCCGCGTCGAAAGGTAGCAACGCACCTTGAGCCGGGCCCCTCGCGCGAAGCGCCGGGCCCGCGTCGAAAGGTCCGATCCACAACTTCATCTCACATCCGGGAGCGCCCGCTCCCACCAATCTCCAGGCGATGTCGCCTGGTTGCAGAAAGGAATAGACATGCGTCTACTGCGTTCCGCTCTCGTGGCGTCGTCGGTCCTGGCCCTCGGCCTGACCGCGTGCGGCACCTCCACCCCGGCCGAGACCGGCGCCCCGGCCCCGGCACCGACCCAGACCACCACCACCCCTGCCGACCCCGGCACCGAGGCCCCGGCCCCGGGCGACGTCCCCAAGGGCAACGGCGAGCTCATCTACCTCGTCTCGAAGGGCTTCCAGCACCGCTTCTGGCAGGCCGTCAAGGAGGGCGCCGAGCAGGCCGGCACGGAGTACAACTACAAGATCCAGTTCGTCGGTCCCGACGACGAGACCAAGGTGACCCAGCAGCTCGAGCAGCTGAAGGCGGCGCTGGACGCCAAGCCGATCGCCATCGGCCTCGCCGCGCTCGATACGGGCGCCGCCAACGACCTCCTCGGCCAGATCGAGGCCGCGGGCATCCCGCTGGTCGCGTTCGACTCCGGTGTCGACTCCGACCTCCCCGTCACGACGGTCTCCACCGATAACGAGGCGGCCGCCCAGGAGGCAGCCAAGCACATGATCGAGCTGGTCGGCGGCAAGGGCACCGTCGGCGTCATCTGCCACGACCAGACCTCCCAGACCGGCAAGCAGCGCTGCAACGGCTTCGTCGACTACGTCAAGGCCAACGCCGCCGACATTACGCTGCTCGATCCCCAGGTCGCCGGTGAGGTGGGCCTCGCGGCCAACACCGCCAAGGCGATGATCCAGGCCAACCCCGACATCGTCGGCGTCTACGGCACCAATGAGGCCGCAGCCACCGGCGCCGTCCAGGGCGTGACCGAGTCCGGCGCGAAGGACATCAAGGTCGTCGGCTTCGACTCCGGCAAGACCCAGATCGAGGCGATCCGCGACGGCCGCATGGCCGGTGCCATCACCCAGTCGCCGGTGAAGATGGGCTACGAGACGGTCGTCGCCGCCATCCGCGCCGTCAACGGCATCGAGCAGCCCAAGATCATCGACTCCGGCTTCGCCTGGTACGACGCCACCAACATCGACGATCCCGAGATCGCGGCGAACCTCTACGAGTGATCCTCACTCACTGACCCCCCACCCGCAGCGGCGCCGTCCCCACACCGGACGGTGCCGCTGCCCACATGACAGCAAGTAACGAAGACGAAGAAGGTGTTCTTCTCCATGCCCAACTACCCGAAGATCGGTATTCGGCCCATCATCGACGGCCGGCGCCGCGGCGTCCGCGAGAGCCTCGAGGACCAGACGATGAACATGGCCAAGCGCGTCGCCGCGCTGTACGAGGCCGAGCTCCGCTACCCGGACGGTAGCCCCGTCCAGGTGGTCATCGCCGACACCACCATCGGCCGCGCGCCCGAGGCCCAGGCCGCCGCCGCCAAGTTCAAGGCCGAGAACGTCGGTCTGACGCTGAGCGTCACCCCCTGCTGGTGCTACGGCACGGAGACCATCGACATGGACCGCACCATGCCGCACGCCATCTGGGGCTTCAACGGCTCCGAGCGCCCCGGCGCGGTCTACCTGGCCGCGGCGCTCGCCGGCCACGCGCAGCTCGGCATCCCCGCCTTCGGCATCTACGGCGAGGAGGTCCAGGACGCCGACGACGACTCCATCCCCGACGCCGTCCGCCAGCGCCTGCTGGATTACGCGACCGCCGGCCTTGCCGTCGCCCTGATGAAGGGCCGGTCCTACCTGTCCATCGGCGGCGTCTCCATGGGCATCATCGGCTCCGATGTGCGCCGCAACGCGTTCC
>CAYVWO010000254.1:0-4350 GCA_964455495.1 uncultured Tessaracoccus sp. | reverse complement strand
GCCGCCGCAGCCACGAGCTGTCTCATGGCGAGCGGGTCGTCGTCACCGCGCACCCCGACCAGGTGCTGATCGCGCGGCTCGGCGAACAGCCGTTCACCACGAGGCTGGTCAAGAAGTTCGCGCTCCCGATCAACGGTTGGCGGCGGCAGCGGAGCGAGGCCTGATGCTGACGGCGCTCCGGCTCACCGCCTTCGGGGTGGTGGACGAGGCCGCGCTCGACCTCGGCCCGGGGCTGACGGCGCTCACCGGCGAGACCGGCGCGGGCAAGACCATGATCGTGTCGGGGCTCGGCCACCTCCTCGGCGCGCGCGGCGACGCCGGGATCGTCCGCCGCGGCGCCGACAAGGCCGTCGTCGAGGGCCGATGGGAGGCGCCGTCGGCCGTCGCCGAGCGGGTGCGCGAGCTGGGCGGCGACACCGACGACGGCGAACTGGTGACGCTGCGGCAGGTGTCCGCCCAGGGCCGCTCCCGCGGGGTCATCGGCGGGGCGGGCGTGCCGCTGTCCGCGCTCTCGGACGTGCTGGGCGAGCTCGCCACCATCCACGGCCAGTCTGGGCAGATTCGGTTGTCGACGCCGGAGCGCCAGCGCGAGCTGCTCGACGCCCGCGCCCGTCCGGAGGAGCTGACGCGCTACCGCGCGGACTTCGCCGAGCGCAGGGCGGCGACTCAGGAGTTGGCGCAGCTGGAGGCCGAGGCGATGGCGCGCGCCCGCGAGGCAGACATGCTGCGCTTCGGCCTGGACGAGATCGCGCGCGTCGAACCGCGCTCAGGGGAGGACGACGCGCTCGCCGCTGAGCAGGCCAAGCTGATGGACCTCGACGAGCTGCGTGCCCTCGCCGGCGCCGCGCACGAGGCGCTGAGCGGGAGCGAGGCCGACTACGATGCGCCCAGCGCCGTCGGCCTCGCGGGGACCGCCCGCAAGTCGCTCGACGCGCTGGCCGGCCGCGATGACGCGGCGCGCGACCTGTCGAGCCGCGCCACCGAGCTGGGCATGCTCGCCGCGGACCTCGCCGCCGACGTCGCCGGATATCTGGACGACCTCGTGGCGGACCCACTGCGTCTCCAGGCGGTGGGGGAACGGCGCGCCCAGCTGGCCGGGCTCACACGCAAGTACGGGGCCACCGTCGACGAGGTGCTGGAGTGGGCCGAGAAGTCCGCCGCGCGGCTGGGCGAGCTGGAGGGCAGCGACGGCCGGATCGTCGCACTGCGGGCGCGCATCGCCGAGCTCGACGCGAGCCTCGCCGCCGACGCCGCGGCCATCACCGCCGCGCGACGCCATGCCGCCGCGGAGCTGGCCGTTGCTGTCAAGGAAGAGCTGGCGGCGCTGGCCATGCCGCACGCCGAGCTGCGCTTCGAGGTCACCGACGCCGCGCCGGGCCCGCACGGCGCCGACCGCATCGAGTTGCTGTTCTCGGCCAACCCGGGTTCGGAGCCGGCGCCGCTCGGCAAGGTCGCCTCGGGCGGCGAGCTGTCGCGCGTGCGCCTCGCGCTGGAGGTCGTCCTCGCGGAGGGGGAGCGCGGGCACACGTTCGTGTTCGACGAGGTAGACGCGGGCGTCGGCGGCGCCGTCGGCCTCGAGATCGGCCGGCGCCTCCAACGGCTGGCGGTCACCAGCCAGGTGATCGTCGTGACACACCTCGCGCAGGTCGCGGCGTTCGCTGACCACCACTTCGTGATCGCGAAGTCGAGCGACGGCCACCTGACCACCTCTGGGGTGAGGCGCCTGTCCGACGACGAGCGCGCCGCCGAGCTGGCCCGCATGATGGGCGGCGAGGCCCGCTCCGAGAAGGGCGTCCAGCACGCCGTCGAGCTGCTGGAGAGGGCGCGTGCCGCTCGGTGAGGGGTCCTCAGCTGCTCACCTGAACAGCGGTCAGGACCGGGATTGGTACAGTCACCGTGAACCCGCGGCGAGTATTGGAGGGCGCGATGACGATGAACCACCGGGCCCGGCTCTTTGTCTCGGCACTGGCCATTCTCTTGACTCTTGTCGGGTGCTCGCAAAAGGAGCAGGCGGCGAGCGATGGGGCGGTGTGCGGTTCGACCATCCACACCGACTATGGCGAGTTGAGCGATGAGGAGGCGGCGCTCGCGGGAGAGGGACCTGGGATTGCCGCCGATCCAGAGGCCGCCGCGCGGGACCTGATTCGGTATCAGTTGACGCGGATCGAGGACGATCCAGAAACCCTGGCCGAGCTCGAGTCGAGTCGGGGCAACCCCTTAGCGCTCAGGAGCTCGCCGCCGGAGGGCAGACCTTGATCGATCTGGCCGCCTCGCATCGGGCCTTCGCCGCGCTCGACGAGGCGTTCGAGTCGGGGACGATAGAGGCCGAGGTCAGGAAGGAGGCCGGGCAGACTGTCTACCGCAGTCCCGAGGCCGAGTTCGAGGCGTCGGTCACGGTCTCCACGCACGGTGAGGTATGGGTCGCCGACACGTACCACTACGAGCTACCGCGGTCGATGTGCAGCGATGCGGTGGGGTGACGCGAGTCGTTCGGCGCGCTGACAGCAGGCACCTCGGCGGGCGGGTCCGGCCCAGGATCGTAAGGCGCTACGGTGCTTGACATTTTATGTCCGATATCGGACATTGTCTGTCATGGTCGGCAGTGATTTCCTGAGCGTGGACGAGGCGGCGTACGCCCTCGGCGTGTCGACCCGTCATGTCCGCCGTTTGGCGGACTCTGGCGAGGTCGCCAAGGTCGCGCGTGGATTGGTCGATCGTGTCTCAGTTGATCGCTACCTTGCGTCGCACGGTGGTGGACGCACCCGGGTGTGGGCTGAGCACACCGCCTGGGGGGCGCTGGCGATGCTTGCGGGGCGCGAGGCGCCCTGGCTCGGTGCCACCCAAGCCTCCCGGCTGAGCTACTCACTGCGTCACATCACCGAGGCCGATGACCTTCTCTCTCGGCTGCGCGACCGTGCCGTCGTCCGTGTCTTCGCGGCTCACCGGTCCGCGCTCGCCCGCGTGCGAAAGGTGGTGGTCCACAGTAGCTTGAGCGCGCTCGGGGTCGTCGACGCTGTTGACGACCGTGTGGACGGCTATCTCCCCGCAACGGAGTTGGATGTCGTCGTGCGCGATCTTGGTCTCCGCCCCGACCTGCGCGGGGTCGTGACGCTCCGGATTACCGGCTTCGACTTCGACCGCGTCCGTGGTCTTGTCGGGACTTCGGTGGTGGCCGCTGTGGATGCCGCAACCAGCACCGATCCGCGCCTCCGCGGCATCGGTCGCCATTCCTTGACAGCGTCCTTGGAGGCATTCCGATGACTGACGAGCGACCAGCAATCACCGTAGCCGCACCGCTTGGAGGATGGCCGAGGCCGTGGTCCAGCGTGGCCGAGTTGGCTGACGTCCTGCCTTGCGGCAGCTGGACCCTCGTCGGCGGGCTCATGACCCAACTTCATACCGTTCATCACGGGGTGGGGGTAGTCCGCCCGACCAATGACGTCGATATCGTGTTGCACATCGAGACGGGGCGAGGAGTGCCTAACGCGGTCGCTGCTGCGTTGGTGTCGCTCGGCTACCGGTTCCGGCCGAGTATCGATGATCGTAACCGCACCGCTCATCGGTTCACCCGAGGCGACACGAGGGCCGACGTCGTCTCGGGCGCCCCCGATGAGCAGGTCGATGTCCTGATCGCTGATCATCCGGCGCCACGGGTGGTTGAGAAACTCCTGGGATATGACATGGTGCGGATCGAAGGCGGCACCCAAGCCTTGCGTCGTACGGTCAATGCCCGAGTCGAGATCGTTCGTGGCACGATCACGACGCTGTCTGTCCCGCGACCGTTCGGAGCGTTGATCCTTAAAGCCGCCGCCTATGTCACGGATTCGCGCGACAGTGAGCGGCACCTGTCAGATGCGGCGGCGCTTCTTGCGTGCATCGACGATCCGTTCGCCGAACGAGCCGGGTACAGCGGATCAGACAGTCGCCGTATCGCTACGCTTGTGGCTCACCTGGCTCCCGGTCATCCGGCCTGGAGGGCGCTCCCTGGCGAACACAGAGTCCAAGCTCAGCTTGCGTTGGACATCCTCGCGGCACCGAGGGCGGACCCCGGCCCAGCGGTCTGATTGACCCCGGCCGGAACCTCGCTGTAACCCAGGCGACACAAGCGGCTCCTAAGCTGGAGACCCGTGGATAGCTCCAAGAAATCGGCAAAGCACATCTTCGTAACCGGCGGGGTGGTCTCCTCGCTCGGCAAGGGTCTCACGGCCTCCAGCCTCGGCAGCCTGCTCAAGGCGCGCGGGCTCCGGGTCACCATGCAGAAGCTCGACCCGTACCTCAACGTCGACCCGGGCACAATGAACCCGTTCCAGCACGGCGAGGTCTTCGTCACCGACGATGGCGCGGAGACCG
>CAYVWO010000253.1:0-4371 GCA_964455495.1 uncultured Tessaracoccus sp. | reverse complement strand
CGCCGATGAAGGCCGGCGTGAACCAGCGCTTGGTCGTCTCCTCGACCAGCTGCTGCGTGCCGGTGGCCTCGACCTGCTCCGCGCGCTCGGTCCAGCGAGGCCCCTCGCCCACCGTCGCGGCGGACGCGACGACGACGACGCCGGCGATCAGGTCGCCGTAGTCGCGGGCCAAGTGAAGCGCGGTCGCGCCCGAGATCGAGAGGCCCGCGAAGTAGATCGGGACGTCGCCCAGCTCCTCCCGGAGCCCTCGTGCCACGTCGGCGATTCCGGCGGCGACGGCGTCCAGCGTCGGCTCGTCGGCGTCGTCCCACACCGCGCCCAGGCCGGTGCCGGGCAGGTCGACGAACACCACGCGCGCGTCGTTCAGCAGCTCCGCCGCGACCTTCGTCCACTGGTGCACGGAGTTGCCGCCGAGGCTCGGCCCGACGATCAGGACGCGACCCGCGTCGGTCGTGCGGTTGTAGACGGTGGTGTTCAGCTTCATGACGCTCCTCGAATGGCCACAGTTTCCGATAACGGCAAACTTACCGGAGGGAGCTTCCCATGAGGAGGGTGGGTCAGCCCTGGACGCGCAGCCCCAGCGCCTGCACCACCGAGCCGAGGCCTTGGTGACCCATGCCCTCGAAGATGCGCCGCTCGACCAGCCGCGCCTCCAGGCGCCAGCCGACCCAGTCGGCGACGACGTCCGCCCTCGTCACCAGCATGGTCTCGTCCTTGGGGCCGCCGGTGCCGAGCGCCAACTGGGCGGGCGTGTAGGCCTCGAGGATCAAGACGGCACCCGGCGCACACTGGGCGGTGACCGCCCGCGCGACATCCCGGCGCAGCTCGGGCGGGAGGTGCAGGAAGATCGCGACGACGGCGCCCCACGGGCGCTCGGGCGCCGGGTTGCGCACCCAGTCGGCGAGGTCGACGTGCCAGGTCTCGATCGACACGCCCTTCTCCGCAGCCAGCGCCTCGGCCTTGTCGAGGCCCGCGCGGGAGAAGTCGAGGCTGACGACGGCGTGCCCGCGGGTCGCGAGCCACACCCCGTTGCGGCCCTCGCCGTCGCCAAGGCACAGCACGCGCGAGCCGCGCCGCAGCATCCGTTCCTGCGCCGCGAGAAAGTCGTTGGGACGGTAGCCGTAGACGTGGTTCGGGTGCGCGTAGCGCGCATCCCAGTCGTCGGAGCTCACTCGAACAGGGCCGCTCGGGCGCCGGGCCGCTCGTTCAGCAGGTCGCGAGCCTCCTGCGCCACCTTGTGCTCGGCGAGGATCTCGTAGCTCCCGGCGACCGTGAGCCGGGCCGAGTTGAAGTCTCGCCGCCCCCCGCTCATCGCGTAGCCGAGGCCGCCGGCGAGGACGCCGAACGCCACGCCGAGTGCGAGCCCAACCCACACCATCTGGAGGCCAGCGTTGGGAATGAACAGCAGCAGCATGAGGCCCACGAAGAGCCCTGTGCTGACGCCCGAGATCGCTCCCTGCCCGAGCACCGTCCCCCAGGTGCGCCGCCCCGTGACCCGCTCCAACATCTTCAGGTTGGTGCCGACGATCAGGATGTTCTGCACGGCGAACCGCTTGTCGGCAAGGTAGTCGACGGCGGCCTGCGCGTCCTCATAGGTGGGAAACTCCGCGACGTGCTGCGGGTAGGACAGTTGCATCAGCTGGTTCGGGATCTGCCTGCTCATTCCTCGGGCCCCTTTCGTGGCTCGACACCAATCCTAGGCGCCGCGCGCACAGCCTCCGGTGCCGTAGATTTGGCCGCATGGTCGCCAAGGAGTCGCAGGTCTTCATCTCGCGCATCATCGGCCTCCCCATCGTCGACGCCAAGGGCGACCAGGTCGGGCGCGTCAAGGACGTCGTGTGCTATCTGCGCGCCGACGGCCGCGCCCCCCGCGTCAAGGGCCTTGTGGCCGAGCTGTTCGCCCGGGCGCGCATCTTCGTGCCGATGGTGCGCGTGCACGACGTCTCCTCGAACCAGGTCGCCATCCTCGGCCAGGTCGACACGCGCCGGTTCCAGCGCCGCCAGGCCGAGGTGCTCGTGGCCGCCGACCTGTTCGACCGCAGCATCCCCCGCGACAAGCCAACCAAGATCCTCGACGTCGCCATGCACCAGGTGCGCAACCGCGAGTGGGAGCTCGCCAGCGTCGCTCTGCGCAGCTCCACCCGCGCCAGCCGGTTCGGCTTCGGCGGCCGCGGTGCCCCGGAGGTCGTGTCGTGGAAGGAAGTGCCGGACCTGATCCTCCAGACGGGTCGGCGCACCGCCGCGCACCTCGTGGCCGAGTTCTCGGACATGAAGCCCGCCGACATCGCCCAGGAGCTGCACGACCTCGAGCCCGAGCACCGCACCGCCGTCATCGACGCCCTCGACAACCAGATGCTCGCCGAGGCCCTCGAGGAGCTGCCGGAGGACGAGCAGGTGGCCCTCATCTCCGACCTCGAGACCACGCGCGCCGCCGACGTCCTCGCCAAGATGGACCCCGACGACGCGGCGGACCTCGTGCACGAGCTGCCCGCCGACGTCGCGGAGGACCTGCTGCAACGGATGGAGCCGGACGAGGCGCGCGACGTCCGTCGCCTACTGCTCTACGAGGAGTTCACCGCTGGCGGCATGATGACGCCCGAGCCGGTCATCCTCGACACCGACGCGACGGTGGCCCAGGCGCTGGCCAACGTCCGGCGCGAGTCGCTGACGCCCGCGCTGGCCTCCATGGTGTTCGTCACCCGCCCGCCGTTGGAGACGCCGTCGGGACGGTTCGTCGGCGCCGTGCACACCCAACGCCTGCTGCGGGAGCCCCCGACGACGCTGGTGGCGACCATGCTCGATGAGAACCTGGAGCCGCTCGCCCCGAACGCGCCGCTGGCCCAGGTCAGCCGGTTCTTCGCCACGTACAATCTCGTCGTCGCGCCGGTGGTCAACCCCGAGGGGCACCTCGTCGGGGCGGTGACGGTCGACGACGTGCTCGACCACATGCTGCCCGACGACTGGCGCGGCGACCAGATGGACGAATTCGAGGCGGTGAGCGGTGGCTGAGCGCAATCCCTTGTCGCAGCCCAGCGAGCGCAGCTGGCTGCCGAAGATGGCCATGGACTCCGAGACATTCGGGTCGTTCGCGGAGAGCTTCGCGCGGTTCATGGGCACCGCGAAGTTCCTGGTCTACATGACCATCTTCGTCGTGGTCTGGGTCACCCTGAACCTGGTCGGAATCTTCGGCTTCCGGTGGGACGTCTATCCCTTCATCCTGCTGAACCTCTTCTTCTCGACCCAGGCCTCGTACTCCGCGCCGCTGATCCTGCTCGCACAGAACCGGCAAGAGCTGCGCGACCAGTTGAGCATCGAGGAGGACCGCAGGATCGCGGCCCAGTCGCGCGCCGACATGGACTTCCTGGCCCGCGAGATCGCCGCCATCCGGATGCATCTCGGCGAGCTGGCGACGCGCGACTTCGTGCGCAGCGAGCTCCGCTCCGAGCTGCGCGAGCTGGCCGAGCGCCTCGACGGCGCGGAGGACAAGACCCGATGAGCCAGCCGCGGGAGGTGGCGGAGGTGCCTGTACGCGCGACGGAGGTGCGGTGGTACGGCGTCGTGCTGCTCGTCGGCCACCTCGCGCTGACGGTCATCGGCGCCGTCGCGTTGTGGCGGATCGCCGGCGGCTGGTGGGTCGGCGCAGCGGCCGCGGCGCTCTTCACGCTCGGCTACCTCGCGCTCTGGCGCTACCTGCTTGCCCCCGGCTCCCGGCAGCGCCTTGCCTACCGCGAGCGCCTGGCCATCGCGCTCGTCACGGGCCCGGCGGTGCTGATCCTCGGAGGCCTGACCGACCTCTGGCTCCCCGCGCTCGTCGCCATGAGCGTCCTCATCCTCGGCGATGCCCTGGATCAGCGCGCGGCGTAGGCGACCCTCAGTGATTTGCGAATCCTCGCGGGGCGCGGAAGTATCGACGGCGTGAGCGAACACCCCCTCCTCCCCCACATCCGCGCGGCCCTCCACGAGGTCGAGGACCCGGAGATCCGACGCCCCATCACCGACCTCGGCATGGTCGACGACATCCAGGTCACCGACGACGGCGACGTCGCCGTCCGCGTGCTCCTGACCGTCTCCGGCTGCCCGATGCGCTCGGAGATCACCACCCGCGTCACCAACGCGCTGCGGACCGTCGAGGGCGTGCGCGAGATCGCCGTCGAGCTGGGCGTGATGAACGACGAGCAGCGCGAGGCGATGCGCACGATGCTGCGCGGCGGCAAGCCCGCCAAGCAGATCCCGTTCGCCCAACCGGGCAACCTGACCCGGGTGATCGCGGTCGCCTCCGGCAAGGGCGGCGTCGGCAAGTCGTCGGTCACCGTGAACGTGGCGCTCGCGCTCGCGAAACAGGGCCGCTCCGTCGGCATCCTCGACGCCGAC
>CAYVWO010000252.1:0-4381 GCA_964455495.1 uncultured Tessaracoccus sp. | reverse complement strand
TGATCAGAGGAAAGGGCCCCGGCGATCGCCGGGGCCCTTTTCCGTTGTGTTCAGTCCTTGACGGCTACCAGCAGGCCGTTGCCCACCGGCAGCAGCGCCTGCGTGTAGGACTCGCTGGCGGTGACGGCATCGAGGGCCTCGCGGATGATGATCGTCTCGTCGTCCTCGTTCGCCTCGTCGGCGACGAGGTTGTGCCAGAGCGCGTCGTTGACGATCAGCAGGCCGCCGTGGCGCAGGAGGCGCAGCGCGCCGGCGACGTACTCGACGTACTCGAGCTTGTCGCCGTTGACGAACACGACGTCGTAGGCGCCGTCGCGGAGCTTCGGCATGACCTCCAGGGGCGCGCCGGCGATGAGCCGGAACTGCGCGGTTCGGTGGCCCGCCTTGAGGAACAGCGCGCGGGCCGGGAGCTGGTTGTCCGCCTCCGGGTCGATCGACGTGAGCACGCCGTCCGAGCCCATCGCCTCGAGGAAGCTGAGCCCGGAGGCCCCCATCAGGGTGCCGACCTCGACCACGGCCTTCGCGCCGGCGGCTCGGGCAAGGACCTTCAGCGCGGCGGCGACCCCGGTTGAGATCGGCGCCAAGCCGGCGTCGGTGGCGTCGTCGCGCGCCTCCGTCACCTCGGGGGAGGCCTCGATGTGGTTCTCGGCGAAGGACCAGCTGGCCGCGGTTGGTGCAACGAGCTCATGGTTCACGGTGCCCAGACTACGGGGTAGCCGCGCCGATTTGGTCCTAAGATGGCGCACATGACTCCAGACAGCGACATGTCGCCCATCTTCGGCCGAGTCTTGACGGCGATGGTGACGCCGTTCACGCCCGACGGATCCGAGGCGGACTACGCGCAGGTCGCGCGGCTGGCGACGCACCTCGTCGACGACCTGGGCCACGACGGCCTCGTCATCAACGGGACGACGGGGGAGGCGCCCACCACCACCGACGCGGAGAAGCGGGCCATCCTCGACGCCGTGGTCACCGCCGTCGGCGACCGCGCAAGTGTGGTCGCCGGGGTCGGCACGTTCTCCACGAAGCACACCATCGAGCTCGCCAAGCAGGCCGCCGACGTAGGCGTCGACGGCGTGCTCGTCGTGACGCCGTACTACTCGCGCCCGCCCGTCGACGCGCTGCGCGACCACTTCGTCGCCGTGGCCGACGCCACCGAGCTGCCGGTGATGCTCTACGACATCCCGCACCGCGCGGGCATCCCGATCCCCGAGGAGCTCCTGATCGAGCTCGACAAGCACCCGCGCATCCGCGCGGTCAAGGACGCGAAGGGCAGCATCGTCAGCAGCTCGACCGTCCTGGCCAACACCAACCTCGCGTACTACGCGGGCGACGACGCGTACCTGCTCCCGCTGCTCTCGGTCGGCGGCGTCGGCGTCGTCGGGACCTCCACCCACTTCACGGCGCGCGCTGCTCGGGAGATCATCGACCACTACCTCGCTGGCCGCGTCGAGGAGGCGATCAGCGCCCATCGGCACGTGCTGCCCGCGTTCCAGGGCGTGTTTGCGACGCAGGGCTGCATGATGGTCAAGGAGACGCTCGCGTTGCGGGGCTTCGACGTCGGCCCGTGCCGCGCGCCGATGGGTTCGGTTCCCGAGGCGGTCGGGCAGCGCTACGCGAACCTGCTCGAGGCCCTCGGCTTCCCCGCGTAGGGGATCGCGCGGGTGGGCGGCGCCGACGGCGGTCCCCGCCGGGACGCTGAGGGAACATTTCCCGTCCCCCGTTCGTTATCCGTAGGAAGCGATTCACAGGGTTGACACAGGTTGCCCTGTCATGATGGTGGACATGGAGAAGCGACCGGTGTTTCGAGGAGCGAAGGCCCAGGCGGCGGAGACGCCGTCGTGGACCGCGCCCACCTGGCAGGAGCTCGTTCGCGATCACTCGGCGCAGGTGTACCGCCTTGCTTACCGCCTGACAGGCAACCGGCCGGACGCCGAGGACCTGACGCAGGACGTGTTCGTCCGGGTGTTCAAGTCGATCAACACGTTCCAGCCCGGCACGCTCGAGGGCTGGCTGCACCGCATCACCACGAACCTCTTCCTCGACCAGGCCCGTCGCCGCCAGCGCATCCGCATGGACGCGCTCAGCGCCGCCCCCGACCATGTCTGGGGCTCCGCGAGCGGGCCGGAGGAGCTGCACCTAGACGGCGAGCTCGATGCCGACGTCGATGCCGCCCTCCGGGCGCTCAGCCCCGAGCAGCGGGTCGCGGTCGTGCTCTGCGACATCGAGGGATTGAGCTACGAGGAGATCGCCGCGGTGCTCGACGTGAAGCTGGGTACGGTGCGCAGCCGAATCGCGCGTGGCCGGGCGGCGCTGCGCGAGGCCCTCGCCCACCGCGCACCCACCGGCGACCGGACCAGGTACGCGGGGGTGTAACCAGGTGCTTCGACCCTGCGGTCGCTTTCGCGGCGACCTCTCCGGCTACGTCGACGGGACGCTCCCTCCGAAGCGGGTCGAGGCGGTGCGCGCCCACCTGGGCGGTTGCCCCGGATGCGCAGACGAGGTCGCTGCCCTCGCCGCGGTCTGCAGCCAACTGAGCGCCTGGCGCGCCTCGTTCGCCCCAGACGACCTCGCCGAGCGGCTCTCATCGATCGCAGGCGAGCAGGCGGACCAGCCCTTGTACCTGTGCGGCGGCCCGGGGGAGCTGCCGTCGGCGCGCAGGCTGATGGCCCGGCGGGTGGCCCAAACCTGCGTCGCGCTGCTTGGGAGCGCGGCGGCGATCGTCATCATCGCGGTCCTGATCGCGCCGGAGCCCCCGCGCCTCGCCGATCCCGTGCGCGCCGCGCGCGATCACTACATGGAGGCACGCGCGGCCGAGAGCGCGACCGCCCAGCTGGCGTCGCTGCCCTCCGCCACGGCCGCAGACGACGACGCCGACGACTGGTGCTTCGGCCTGCCCCGCTGCCCCTACGAGGTCGCGGGCATGCCGTTGGTCGACTATGTTCCCACCATCCGCGAGGGCGTCAGCGCGCTCAACCTCATCTACTCCGACGGGGTGCACACGGCGGTCGTCGGCTGGACCGAGGGCCGCCTCGAGGACGGCCTCGGCGGCACGGACGAGACCGAGGGGCTGCCCACCGTCGCGGTGTGGCAGTGTGGGGACGCCGTCGTGTTCGTCGCCTCTGACGGCGACGAGGAGATGCTGAGCCGGATCATGGCGCAGCTCCCCGAGGAGGAGCCCTACGAGGAGAACTTCCTCGAGCGCGTCTCGGCCGGGCTCAACAGGCTGATCCCGGTTGGCTGATCCGGGACACCGCCAGGTGCGGGTACCCTAGGCGTCGTGTTGTTCGGGATCGATGGCGTTGAGCTTGTCCTCATCATTGTGCTGGCCGTCGTCATCTTCGGCCCGGAGAAGCTCCCACAGTTCTCCCGGAAGGCCGCGCGGATCTTCGTCTACCTGCGCGACATCGCCAACAACGCCAAGCAGACCATCAGCACCGAGCTCGGCCCCGAGTACGCCGACCTGGAGCTGAAGGACCTCAACCCGAAGACATTCATCGCGAAGCAGCTGCGCGACGAGGTGGCGCTGATCGACGAGACCAAGCGCGAGTTGGCCGCCACGGCGACCACGCTGAAGTCGAGCGCGAAGGAGATCGAGGCGGCCGCGAAGGTTGCCGCCGTCGCCGAGGCCCCGGTGGCCGTGGAAAAACCCCCGACCCCGTTCGACCCCGAGTCGACCTGAGCTACGTGTGCAGCGGGAGCCGCTGGCCGAGGAGGCCGCGCTTGCGTTCGGCGATGTCGGCGGCCAGGGCCGTGAGGGCCTGCGCGGACGGGTGATCCGGGTTCGTCTCCACGATGGGCGTGCCGCGGTCGCCGCCGGCGAGCAGGACCTCGTCGAAGGGGATCTGCGCTAGCAGCGGGACGTCGTAGACCACCCGGTCCGTGAGTGCCTCGGCGACGAGCGTGCCGCCGCCCGCGCCGAACAGCTCGATCCGGTGCGTCTGCTCGCAGTGCGGGCACCGCGTCTCCAGCCAGCTCATGTTCTCGACGACGCCGATCACCTTCTGCTCCATGATGTGGGCCATGGTGCCGGCGCGTTCCGCGACCTCGGACGCCGCCGACTGCGGCGTGGTCACCACGAGCACCTCGGAGGTGGGGATCTTCTGCCCGAGCGACATGGCGACGTCGCCGGTGCCGGGGGGCAGGTCCAGGAGCAGGTAGTCGAGGTCTCCCCAGTAGACGTCCGTCAGCAGCTGCGTCAGGGCGCGGTCGAGGATGGGGCCGCGCCAGGCGACGACCTGGTCGCGCGAGGGCTTCAGCATGCCGACCGAGATCACCTTGAGGCCGCCGATGGCGGGCACGGGCATGATCATGTCGTCGACGACGGTGGGGCGCGCGTCGCCCAGGCCAAGCAGGTCGGGGACGGAGTGGCCGTAGATGT
>CAYVWO010000251.1:0-4391 GCA_964455495.1 uncultured Tessaracoccus sp. | reverse complement strand
AGCGTGAGAGGCGCTTCACGCCGGACCGCGTCGAAACCGATGAGCCCGCACCACTATGTTCTATCCATGGACACCGAGGGCATTCTGGGATTCATGCAGGAGACAGCGGCCGAGGTCATCACGCCGCGGTTTCGGCAGCTGGCCAGCGCGGACATCGATGAGAAGACCCCTGGCGACTTCGTCACGGTCGCCGACCGCGAGGCGGAGGCGTACCTCACGCGACTCCTCGGAGCCGCGTTCCCCGATGCACTCGTCCTCGGTGAGGAGACCGTCTTCCTCGACAAGCGCCTGCTCGCGCAGCTTCCGAACGCCGACCACGCGTTCGTGATCGACCCCATCGACGGCACCGGGAACTTCGTCCGCGGCGACGACCGGCACGGCGTCATCCTGGCCGAGTTGCGCGGCGGCGTGACCACCCGCGGCTGGATCTGGCAGCCGCAGTTCGGCCGCGGCTACGTCGTCGAGCGCGGCGCGGGCGTGCGCGTCAACGGAGAGCCGCTGGTGCACCCCGTGCGGCATCGCAAGCCCCTCGCCGGCACCTCGAAGAAGCGCCTCCTCGGTTACGACGCCAATGGTCACCTGAGCCCGGCCGTGCGCAGCCACTTCTCGGCGGCGTTCGATTACCCCTCGGTGCTCGAGGGCGACTTCGACTTCGCGACCTACACCAACACCTGGCCCTGGGACCACCTCGCGGGCAGCCTCATGTTGACCGAGGTCGGCGGCGTCTCCCGGACCCTGGACGGCATGGCCTATTCGGTCCTGACAAAGGCTAAGGGGCTGCTCGTCGCCGGCGACACCGTCAGCTGGCTCGCCGCGCAGCAGCACTGGCCGGTCGACTGACCATGGCCGAGCTGGGTGCCAGGCGTCCCTCGATCCGCGACGTCGCCGCGGCCTCCGGGGTCTCCTATCAGACCGTCTCGCGCGTGCTCAACGAGCCCGCGCTCGTGCGCCCCTCAACGGCCGAGCGCGTCCAGCGGGTGATCAAGGAGCTCGGCTACCGGCCGAGCAAGGCGGCGCGGTCGCTGGTGCGCCGCGACTCCATGACGATCGGTGCCGTCGGCATCCACGGCAACCTGTACGGTCCCATCCAGATGACGGTGGCCATCGACGAGGGGGCGCGGTCGCGCGGCTACGCGTCGGCCTCGCTCGCGGTGCGCGACGACTCGGAGGAGTCCCGAACCGAGGCGCGCGAGCACCTGTTGAACCTCGGCGTCGACGGCGTGATCGTCGTCGCCTGGACCGAGGCCATGATGGAGCTGGCCCTCGACTTCGCCAAGGAGCTGCCGACCTGCGTGGTGGCCGAGGACGACGTTCCCGCCGGCCTCGCGCGCGTGCACAGCGACCACGTCTCGGGCGCACGCCAGGCGACCGAGGCCCTGCTTGGCGCCGGGCGACGGCGAATCGGGCACCTGTCCGGCCCCGCCACGTGGTCGGAGGCGCAGTCTCGCGTCAGCGGCTGGCGTGAGGCCGGGGGCGATGCCTGCGGCCCGCTCGTCGAGGCGGGGTGGGAGCCGCGCGACGGATACGACGGCGTCGACCGGCTGCTCGCCGTCGAGCCTGCCCTCGACGCCATCTTCGCCGCCAACGACCAGGTGGCCATCGGGGCGCTGCGTCGGTTGCAGGAGCTGGGGCGTTCGGTGCCGGACGACATCGCCGTCGTCGGCTACGACGACATCGACATCTGCCCCTTCCAGGCCGTGCCGCTGGCGACGGTGCGGCAGCCCTTCGCAGGCGTGGGATCGGCCGTTGTCGACCTCCTCTTCCAGGTCATGGGCGGCGGGCCCCCCGAGTCGCGGACGCTGCCCTCGGAGTTCGTCTGGCGGGAGTCGGCGGGGCCCGAGTTTCCGACGATGTAAAAGTAGGCCCCATCGTCGATGTGAACGGTCACGTCCGCTAGAGTGGGCGGCATCCCCAGCCAATGACGGAGGACCTATGACATTGACGCTCACGCAACTGCCCGAGGCGGTTCAACAAGAAGTCGCTCGGGTGCGGAAGGTGGTCTCGGACCTGCACGCGGAGCTGCCCCGCTGGGAACTCGTGGTGTGGACCGCGGGCAACGTCTCCCAGCGCATCCGGTGCGCAGACGACATCGGCGAGGACCTGTTCGTCATCAAGCCGTCGGGCGTGTCTTACGACGCCCTCGGCCCGGAGCAGATGGTGGTCTGCACCCTCGACGGCGCTAAGATTGACGACGGCACCCCTGACCGGCTGCAGCCCTCCAGCGACACCGCGGCGCACGCCTACGTCTACACGCACCTGGACCGCGTCGGTGGCGTCGTGCACACCCACTCGACCTACGCCACCGCCTGGGCGGCGCGCGGCGAGGAGGTGCCCTGCGTGCTGACGATGATGGCCGACGAGTTCGGCGGCCCCATCCCCATCGGCCCGTTCGCGCTCATCGGCGACGACTCGATCGGCCGCGGCATCGTCGACACTCTTGCGCACTCGCGCAGCCGAGCCGTCCTCATGCAGAACCACGGCCCCTTCACCATCGGCGCGGACGGCCGCGACGCCGTCAAGGCCGCCGTCATGGTGGAGGAGGTCGCCCGTACGGTGCACATCGCGAAGCAGCTGGGCCCCGTCATCCCCATCGAGCAGTCGAAGATCGACTCGCTCTTCGATCGTTACCAGAACGTCTACGGACAGAAGTAGGAAACCATGGAAAACCCGTATCTCGGCCGCAAGGTCTGGTTCTTCACCGGCTCGCAGGACCTGTACGGCCCGGAGGTGCTGCTCCAGGTCGAGGAGCAGAGCAGGCGGGTCGTCGCCGACCTGAGCGCGTCCTCGGAGATCCCGCTGGAGATCGAGTGGCGGCCCGTCCTCAAGGACCGCGTGGCCATCCATCGGGCGATGGTCGAGGCCAACGCCGACGAGTCGGTGGTCGGCGTCGTCGCCTGGATGCACACGTTCAGCCCCGCCAAGATGTGGATCCAGGGCATCGACGCGCTCGCCAAGCCGCTGCTGCACCTGCACACGCAGGCCAACGAGGCCCTGCCCTGGGACACCATCGACATGGACTTCATGAACCTGAACCAGGCCGCGCACGGCGACCGCGAGTTCGGCTACATCGTCAGCCGCCTCGGCAAGCAGCGCAAGATCGTCGTCGGCCACGCCACGCACGACGACGTGCGGCACAAGATCGCCGTCTGGGCGCGCGCCGCCACCGGTTGGGCCGAGCTCCGTGCGCTCAAGCTCGCGCGCTTCGGCGACAACATGCGCAACGTGGCCGTCACGGAGGGCGACAAGACCGAGGCCGAGCACAAGCTGGGCGTCAGCGTGAACACGTGGGGCGTCAACGACCTCGTCGCCGCCGTCGAGGCGGTCGAGGAGTCCGCCGTCGACGCCCTGGTCGCGACCTACGAGGAGCTGTACGACGTCGTGCCGGAGCTGCGCGCCGGCGGCGAGCGCCACGAGTCGCTGCGCTACGCGGCGCGCGAGGAGCTCGCGATGCGGTCCTTCCTCGAGCAGGTCGGCGCGTTGGCGTTCACCGACACCTTCGAGGACCTCGGCGGGCTGCGTCAGCTCCCCGGCCTCGCGGTGCAGCGCCTCATGGGCGACGGTTACGGCTTCGGCGCCGAGGGCGACTGGAAGACCGCCGTCCTCGTCCGGCTCGCCAAGGTCATGGGCTACGGGCTCCCCGGCGGCGCGTCGCTGATGGAGGACTACACCTACGAGCTGACCCCGGGGAAGCAGAAGATCCTCGGCGCGCACATGCTCGAGGTCTGCCCGTCGCTGACCACCGCCAAGCCGAAGATCGAGATCCACGCGCTGGGCATCGGCGACCGCGAGGACCCCGTCCGCATGGTGTTCGACACGGACCCGGGCGAGGCGATCGTCGTCGCCCTGTCGGACCTCCGCGACCGTTTCCGCATGACGGCCAACATCGTCGACGTCGTGGAGCCCGACGCGCCGCTGCCGAACCTCCCCATGTCCCGCGCCGTCTCGTGGCCCCGCCCCAACCTGGCGACCGCGGCCGAGTGCTTGATCACCGCCAGCGCGGCCCATCACACGGCGATGTCGACGGCGCTGACCCGCGAGTACTTCGAGGACTTCGCCGACATGGCCGACATCGAGCTCGTGGTGATCGACGAGAACACCACCACCCGTCGCTTCGCCGACGAGCTGCGCTACAACGCGGTCGTGCGCAAGTTCACGGAGGGCCTGCGGTAACGGCTAAACGCCGAAGATCGGGAGCTGGCGCTTGGGGGTCACACCCCCCCGCGCCAGTTCCGCGTACACGAGGGGGAGTGCTGACGCGAGGGTCTCGTCGCCGAAGGGCCACTCGGCCGCCGCGGCGGCGGCGTCGAGCTGGACGCCCTGCTCGATCAGCATCTCTGCCTGGCTGTAGAGCATCGAGAGCTCCGCGCGCTGGATGAAGGCGAAGTCGCGGT
>CAYVWO010000250.1:0-4393 GCA_964455495.1 uncultured Tessaracoccus sp. | reverse complement strand
CCGAGGCGCTGGGCTCTAACGGCTCGACGTCGATGGGTGCCGTCTGCGCGTCCACCCTGTGGCTGCTGAACGACGGGGTGCCGCTCGAGGCCGCCGTCGCGGGCATCGCCATGGGCCTGATGAGCGAGGACGTCGACGGCGAGACGAAGTACATCGCGCTGACCGACATCCTCGGCGCCGAGGATGCCCTCGGCGACATGGACTTCAAGGTTGCCGGCACGCGTGACTTCGTCACCGCGCTCCAGCTGGACACCAAGCTCAACGGCATCCCCGCCGTCGAGCTCCAGAAGGCTCTGCTCCAGGCCCGCGACGCCCGCCACACCCTCCTCGAGGTCATGGGCGAGGCCATCGACGTGCCCGACGAGATGTCCCCGTACGCGCCGCGCATCATCTCGCTGCGCATCCCTGTCGACAAGATCGGCGAGGTCATCGGCCCCAAGGGCAAGGTCATCAACACGATCCAGGACGAGACCGGCGCGAACATCGCGATCGAGGACGACGGCACTGTGTACGTGGGCGCCGATAGCGGCGAGGCCGCGGAGGCCGCCGTCGCGCAGATCAACGCGATTGCCAACCCGCACCTGCCGGAGAAGGGCGAGCGCTACCTCGGCACCGTCGTCAAGCTGATGCCGTTCGGCGCGTTCGTGTCGCTCATGCCCGGCAAGGATGGCCTGCTGCACATCTCGAAGCTGCGCGCCCTCGCCGGCGGCAAGCGCGTCGAGGATCCCGAGGACGTGCTGAGCGTCGGCCAGAAGCTGCAGGTCGAGATCTCGGAGATCGACGACCGGGGCAAGCTGTCGCTGATCCCCGTCATCGAGGAGACCGAGGCCGCGGCCGAGTAGCAGCCGCTGGTTGAGCCGACGAGGCGCCGGGACCACATCGTCCCGGCGCCTCGCTGTTTCCCCGGTAGGTTGGGGAGAGGCACTCACGAGGGAGAGAAGGCAAAAGGACGATGAGCGAGATCCGGGTAGGCGTTTTCGGGGCGAGCGGGAAGATGGGCAGCGAGGTGATCCGCGCCGTCGGGCGCGCCGAGGGGATGACCGCCGTCGGTGGCGTCGATCTCGGCGAGCCGCGCGAGCAGGTCGGCCGGGCCCAGGTGATCGTCGACTTCACGCATCCCAACGCCGTCATGGAGAACATCGAGTGGGCCGTCAGCCGCGGGATCCACATGGTCATCGGGACGACGGGATTCACGCCCGAGCGGCTCGACCTGGTGCGCGAGGTGCTGGCCAAGCACCCGAGGATCGGCGTGCTGATCGCCTCCAACTTCTCGATCGGCGCCGTGCTGATGATGCAGTTCGCCGCCAAGGCCGCGGCGTTCTACCCATCGGCGGAGATCGTCGAGCTGCACCACCCGAACAAGGCCGACGCGCCGTCGGGAACCGCCGCGACGACCGCGCGGCGCATCGCCGCAGCCCGCGCCGAGGCCGACCTCGGCCCGGTCCCGGACGCGACCGTGCACGACGACGGCGCCCGCGGCGCGGTCGTCGACGGCATCCACGTGCACGGCGTGCGGCTCCAGGGCCTGGTCGCGCACCAGGAGGTGCTGTTCGGCGCGCTGGGGGAGACGCTGACCATTCGCCACGACTCGTACGACCGGGTCTCGTTCATGCCCGGCGTCGTCGCCGGCATCCGCCACGTCGTCGACAACCCCGGCCTGACGCTCGAGATGGAGGGCGTCCTCGGGATCTAGTCGGCGATGCGGGTGTGCAGCCGCACGAGCTTGAGGCGCGCGCCCGCGTCGTCGACGGCGACCTCCTGGTGCGCGCCGTCGGCGGCCCAGCCGCAGGCGGTGAGGAACGCGCGGAGGGCGTCGTCGGCGGCCTGGACCCAGATGGTGGCCACCTCGTAGCCGTCGGTGCGCAGCGTGTCGACGGCGGCGTTCAACAGGCGCGAGCCGTGGCCCCGGCCGCGCTCGCGCGGGTCGACGACGAACTCGCCGATGGCGCCGACCCGCTCCTCCGCGTCCTCATCCGGGCTCGGGCCGGTGACGGCGAACGCGACGACTCCTGGCTCGCCGATGGCGACGAGCACGCGGAAGTGCGCGAGCGGTGGGCGGACGATGGCGTCGTGCCACGCGCGGGTCGCCTCGTCGGCGCCCATTCCCGCCACGGCCGCGGCGAGCGCGCCGGACTCCGACCACGCGCGCCGCTGGATGCGGGCGAGGTCGACGGACTCTGACGGCATGGCAAGGCGGACGGTGTCGACGGCAGACATGCGCGACATCCTACTGGCGGGTTCCTTCGCCGTCGTCCACTACCCTGTGCCCATGACAGAAGTGAAGCCGCCCCCGAAACTGGCCCCCGGCACGCTGCGCGTGATCCCGTTGGGCGGCCTCGGGGACGTCGGCCGGAACATGACCGCGTTCGAGATCGACGGGCAGATCGCGCTCGTCGACTGCGGCGTCCTCTTCCCCGAGGACCACCACCCCGGCGTCGACCTGATCCTCCCCGCGCTCGACTACCTCGAGGGGCGGCTCGACGACATCGTCGCCCTCGTCCTGACCCACGGTCACGAGGACCACATCGGCGCGGTGCCCTACCTCCTCAAGCGCCGCCCGGACATCCCGATCTACGGCTCGAAGCTGACGCTGGCGTTCGTCGCCGCGAAGCTGCGCGAGCATCGCCTCCGCAACTTCGTCCTGGACGCGGTCGAGGAGGGCGACATCGTCGAGATCGGGAACTACGAGTTCGAGTTCCTGGCCGTCAACCACTCGATCCCCGACGCGCTCGCCGTCGCCATCCGCACCAAGGCTGGCCTCGTCCTGCACACGGGCGACTTCAAGATGGACCAGCTGCCGCTCGACGGCCGGATCACGGACCTCCGCGGCTTCGCTCGCCTCGGCGAGGAGGGCGTCGACCTGTTCCTCGCCGACTCCACCAACGCCGAGATGCCCGGCTTCACCACCCCCGAGAAGGACATCGAGCCGGCCATCGCGCGCGTGTTCGAGGGGTCGAAGGGCAAGCTGATCGTCGCCTGCTTCGCCTCGCACGTGCACCGCGTCCAGCAGGTGCTCGACATGGCGGTCAAGCACGACCGCAAGGTCGTCTACGTGGGCCGCTCGATGGTGCGCAACATGGGCACGGCGCGCGACCTCGGCTACCTGAGGGTGCCCGCGGGAACCTTGATCGAGATGAAGGAGATCGACAGGTATCCGGCCGACAAGGTCGTCATCGTCTCCACCGGCTCCCAAGGCGAGCCGCTTGCGGCGCTCAGCCGCATCGCCAACCGCGACCACCCCGTCGTCGAGGTCGGCCCCGGCGACACCGTGCTGCTCGCCAGCTCGCTCATCCCGGGTAACGAGAACTCCGTCTACCGCGTCATCAACGGGCTGTCGAAGCTCGGCGCCAACGTGGTACACAAGGGCAACGCGCTCGTCCACGTTTCCGGCCATGCCTCGGCGGGCGAGCTCCTGTACTGCTACAACATCCTGCGCCCCAAGAACGCGATGCCGGTCCACGGCGAGGCCCGCCACCTGATCGCCAACGGCAAGCTCGCGGAGGCGACCGGCGTCCCCGCGGAGCAGGTCATCATCGCTGGCGACGGCGACGTGGTCGACCTGAAGAACGGCGTGGCGAAGAAGGTGGGCTCGGTCGACGCTAGCTACATCTTCGTCGACGGCTCGACGGTGGGCGATATCTCCGACTCGATCATGGACCGCCGCATCCTGGGCGAGGAGGGCTTCGTCTCGGTGATCACCGTCGTGGACGTCCACAACCGCCGCATCGTGAGCGGCCCAGAGATCCAGGCCCGGGGTCTCGCGGAGGAGGACTCGGTGTTCGACGAGGCCCGCGGCCGGGTCGCCGACGCGCTGCTCGACGCCATGCGCGACGGCGTCGACGACACCGTCCGCCTGCAGCAGGTCACCCGCCGCGCGTTCGGCCAGTGGATCTCCAAGCGCCTGCGCCGCCGCCCGATGATCGTCCCGGTCGTGGTCACGACGTAGTCATCGCTCCTTGGATCCTGGCTGCGGCTCCTTCGTCGCCGTTGCCTGGCTCCAAGGAGCGTGTCCGGTTTGACCCTTCCCAGGCGGCCGCGTAAAGTAATCCCTCGGTGCTTTGGCCCTGGACGGCTTCTTCGTCCGGATGGGCACCCAAGAACTTTTGCTAGTTATAACGAAGGTAGGTCAGTCGTGTACGCGATCGTGCGCAACGGTGGTCGGCAGCACAAGGTGGCTGTCGGCGACGTCCTGGACATCGATCTGGTGTCCGAAGAGGTCGGCGGCACCGTCTCCCTGCAGCCGCTGCTGCTGGTCGACGGCGACAAGATCACCTCGGATGCGAAGGCCCTCGGCAAGGTGAGCGTCACCGCCGAGGTGCTGGGCCAGACCAAGGGCCCGAAGATCCGGATCCTGAAGTACAAGAACAAGACCGGCTACAAGAAGCGCCAGGGT
>CAYVWO010000249.1:0-4415 GCA_964455495.1 uncultured Tessaracoccus sp. | reverse complement strand
TCATGCCCACCGCAAGCACCACGCGCTTGCCCGCGAGGTGCTTCTTCGCGTAGGCGGCCAGCGAACGCGCGCCGTGCGCGTTGTGCGCGCCGTCCAAAAGGAGGTTGTCGCCGATCCATTCCAGCCGCCCCGGCCAGCGCGCGCGGGCCGTGCTCGAGGAGGCCCGCGAGGAGCTGGCCGACGCCGTCGGAGCGCACCCCACGGAGGTGGTCTTCACGTCCGGCGGGTCAGAGGCCGACACCATCGCTGTCCTCGGCGGCTGGGAGGCCCGCCGCGCGGAACGGCCGCGGTGCTTGGTGAGCGCCGTCGAGCATCCCGCCGTGCTGGGCGCCGTCGCGAGAGGTGCCGAGGCGATTCCCGTCGGCTCCGACGGCGTGCTGGACCTGGCCGCGGCCGTGCGCCTGATGGACGACGCCGTCGGGGTGGTCAGCGTCATGGCGGTGAACAACGAGACGGGCGTCGTGCAGCCCGTCGACGAGGTGGTGCGGCTCGCCGCGCGGGCGGGCACCTGGGTGCACAGCGACGCGGTGCAGGCGCTGGGCCACATGCCGGTGGACTTCGCCGCGAGCGGGCTGGACATGATGAGCCTGTCTGCTCACAAGATTGGGGGGCCCGTGGGCGTCGGCGCGCTGCTGGTGCGGCGCGAGGTGGCGCCCCTGCCCGTCGGGCTCGGCGGGGGGCAGGAGCGTGAGGTGCGCTCCGGCACGGTTCCCGTGGCGCTGGCGGCGGCCTTCGCGCGGGCGGCTGCGCTCGCGGCGGCGGAGCTGACCGCCGAGGCGCCGCGGCTGGCCGCGCTGCGGGACCGGATCGCCGCGATCGCTGCGGGCGTCGGGGGGCGTCTGAACAGCGGGCCGGATGGCGCGCCGCACATCGTCAACGTGACCTTCGACGGCGTCCGCGCCGACGACCTGCTGTTCCTGCTCGACCAGCGCGGGGTCCACGCGTCGGTCGGCTCCGCGTGTCGCGCGGGGGTGCATCAGCCGAGCGAGGTGCTGCTCGCGATGGGGAGGACGGCCGACGAGGCGACGCAGTCGGTGCGGTTCTCGCTCGGCAGGACGAGCGCGGACGGCGACGTCGACCGCCTCGCCGCCGCCCTGCCCGAGGCGCTCGCGCGGGCCAGGGCGGCCGCGGCGTCGTAGACTTGGCCGCCGGTCGAGGGGAGTTCGCCATGCGGGTGCTGGCTGCGATGTCCGGCGGGGTCGACTCCGCCGTCGCCGCGGCGCGCCTCGTCGCTGCCGGGCACGAGGTCACCGGCGTGCACCTGGCGCTGTCGAAGAACCCCGCCTCCTCCCGCTCCGGCGCGCGCGGCTGCTGCTCGCTGGAGGACTCGCACGACGCGCGCCGCGTCGCCGACAAGCTCGACATCCCGTTCTACGTCTGGGACCTCGCCGGGGAGTTCCACGAGGCGGTCGTCGAGGACTTCGTCGCGGAGTACCGCGCCGGCCGCACCCCGAATCCGTGCCTGCGCTGCAACGAGAAGATCAAGTTCGCCGCCGTCCTCGACCGGGGCATCGCGCTTGGCTTCGATGCGGTGGCCACCGGCCACTACGCGGATCTCCGGCGGGCCGCCGACGGAACCGTCACGCTGCATCGCGCCGCCGACCAGGCGAAGGACCAGTCTTACGTGCTCGGCATGCTCAACCAGCGCCAGCTCGCCCGCTGCCTCTTCCCGCTCTTCGATGTCGAGAAGCCGCTCGTGCGCGAGGAGGCCCGCGCGCTGGGCTTCGGCGTCGCGAAGAAGCCGGACTCGCACGACATCTGCTTCATCGCCGACGGCGACACGCAGGGCTTCCTGGCGCGGCACCTCGACGACGCCCCGGGCGACATCGTCGACGCGTCCGGCCGCGTCCTCGGCGCCCACCGCGGGACGCACCGCTACACCGTGGGTCAGCGCAAGGGCCTCGACCTGCGCGTGCCGGCCCCGACGGGGGAGCCGCGCTACGTGCTGAGCATCGAGCCCGTGACCCGCACCGTCGTCGTCGGCGCGCGCGACGAACTGGCCGTGTCGGTGCTCCGGGGGATCCGGCCCACCTGGACGGGGGAGCCCGTCACCGGACCGTGGCGCGGGCGGGCCCAGTACCGGGCGCACGGCGCCCCGCACGACGCCACCGTCGAGTCGGTGGCCGACGGCCTGGTCGTCGCGCTCGACGAGCCCGCGTCGGGCGTCGCGCCCGGGCAGACCGTCGTCGTCTACGAGGGCGACCGCGTCGTCGGCTCGGCCGTGATCGCCGAGGCGGGCCGATGAGGGTCACCGCGGCCGGATCGCTGCCCGGCACGGACTTCCGCGGCGCGCTGTCGGCGATGGCCGAGGTGCTGCCCGAGGTGCTTCCGCTGCCGGAGCTGCCCGACCGCGGGGTCGGCTCGGACATGGTCGGCCGCGCGCTCGGGCTGATCGACGGCCTCGGCTTCGACCTGCAACCCGCCGGCTGGCGGTTGACGCCGCACGCCGGGGCCGAGCATCGCCGCGCCCGCGCCCGGTGGCGGCAGGATCTCGACGACGCCGAGGAGCTGCTGCAGGGGTTCGGCGGCGTGCTCAAGGTCGGCGTCGCCGGTCCCTGGACGCTCGCGGCCTGCGTGGAGCGCTTCGCCGGCGACCGGCTCCTGGCCGACCACGGCGCCCGCCGCGAGCTGGCCCAGGCGCTGGTCGCGGGCGTGGACGACCTCCGCGGGGAGCTTTCCCGCCGCGTCCCCGCAGCCACGCCGTGGCTGCAGGTCGACGAGCCGTCGCTGATCGCCGTCCGCGCGGGTGCCATCCCCACCTCCAGCGGGTTTTCCCGGCATCGCTCGGTCGACACCCCGGAACTCGTCGAGGCCCTCGCGCCGCTCGCGTCGGGGTTCACGGCGAACGCTGTCGACCGTGTCATCCTGGGTGCGGCGCCGGGCACCTCTCCGGCCGACGAGGTCGGGGACATGGGGCAATCGGTCTTGCATTGCTGCGCTCCGGGCGCCTGGCTCGACATCGCGCGCAGGGCGGGGTTCGCGTCGGTCTCGGTCGACGCCGCGATCGTCGACCGCGAGGAGCTCGCCGGCTGGTGCGACGAGCGTCGCGGGCTCGTCCTGGGCGTCGTCGACTCCGCTTCGCGCACGCCCCAGGGGGTCGACGCCCTCGTCCGCCGCGCGCTGGCCGCCTGGCGCCCGCTGCAGGTCGCGCTCTACGACGGCGTCCTCCTCGGCACCGCGTGCGGCCTCGCCGGCTGGGGCCGCGCCGACGTCTCCCCGCAGCTGTCCGCCCTCCGCCGCGCCGCGGCGCTGTTCGAGGAGTCGACCGACCGCTGAGAGGATCGACCACCACGTCCGTCGAACTGGCACGGCTCTGCCCGTTGGGGCCAGTTGGTGGCAAATCCTCTCGGGCCCGGTCTGGTACCGGTAGTAGCATCGGCGTTGTGCGCGTGTTCTCGAACCTCAACCTTGACGACCGGGCGCCCGTGCGCGCCCACGCCGGGCGCGGGGTCTGGGGGCCGAAGGGCGTGCCCACCACGCGGTTCAAGAAGGTCCAGCGGATCGTGACGCCGTTCGTGGTCGTCGGGATCGGCGTCGCGCTGTTCTTCCTCGGCCGCATGTTCTACCTCATCCTGACCTGACGCGATGAGGCCGCGCGGGTAGGTGCCACCTGTCCGCGCGACCCCTAAGATGGGCCACGCCGCCATCGCGGCGCGAAGCCAATCTAGGAGCAGCGAAGTGGGTCTCACCGCCGACGACGTGGCCCGGTTGGGCGCTCTGGCCCGCATCCAGCTCTCCGAGCAGGAGTGCGCCGAGCTCGCCCCCGAGCTGGACGTCATCTTGGAGTCCGTGGCCAGCGTGTCGGAGGTCGCGGGTCCGGACGTTCCGATGGCCACGCACGCGATGCCGATGGCCAACGTGTTCCGCTCCGACATCGTCACCGCCTCGCTCACCCAGGAGCAGGCGCTGTCCGGCGCCCCCGCCCAGGATGACGGCCGGTTCCGCGTCCCCCAGATCCTGAGCGAGGACTGATGACCGCCGCCCTCCTGACCCGCTCCGCCGCCGAGCTCGGCCGCCTGATGGCCGCCGATGAGCTGACCTCCGAGGAGCTCACCCGTGCGTGCCTCGCCCAGATCGAGGCGCTGAACCCGCGGCTGAACGTCTTCCTCGCCGTCGACGCCGACGCCGCGCTCGCCCAAGCCCGCGCCTCCGACGCCCGCCGCGCCGCCGGAGAGGAGCTCGGCCCGCTGGCCGGCGTCCCGATCGGCGTGAAGGACAACTTCTGCACCACCGACTTCCCGACCACCTGCGGCTCCAAGATGCTGGAGGGCTGGGTGCCGCCGTACGACGCCACCGTCGTCGCCAAGCTGCGCGCCGCGGGCCTCGTCATCGTCGGCAAGACCAACATGGACGAGTTCGCGATGGGGTCCTCCACCGAGACCTCGTACTTCGGCCCCACCCGCAACCCGTGGGAC
>CAYVWO010000248.1:0-4427 GCA_964455495.1 uncultured Tessaracoccus sp. | reverse complement strand
GCCATGTCCGTCAGGTGCTGGGCGTGGCGGGCTGCGGCCTCGGCATCCGCGTGAGGGCACTCACTACACCGTCACGGGCAAGGACACTGGCGCTCTGGTCTGGACGTTCACCGAGGCTGGACGCCTGCTTCTCGACGCGAACCCGGGCAAGTCGATCCAGATCGAGCTGGTGACCACCGTGGACGAGGTCGGCGACGGCAGCATTCCGAACGACGACTACGAGAGCGAGTTCAACGACACCGTTGTTCCCGGCGAGGAGGTGCCCTACACCTACTGGGGCGAGCTGAAGATCACGAAGGTCGACGACTCGGCCACGCCCCTGAACCTCGCGGGCGCCGAGTTCCAGGTGTTCCTGCCCAACGACGGCGGGACTTGCGAGGCAGAGGCTCCGGCCACCGGTCCGCTGGCGACCGGCACGTCGAACGCGTCCGGTGTCGTCCAGTGGGTGCTCGCGCCCGCGACTGCCGACGATCCGGCCGTGACCGCCGGCGTCCTCGGCCTGTGGATCGCGAACTCGGACAGCCCGCTGACGGACCCGAGCAAGGACTACTGCGTCTACGAGACCGTCGTCCCGTCCGGCCACAGCGGCGACAAGGAGGGCAAGCTGGTGACCATCACCCCCGGCGGTCCGGTTGCCAATGCGAGTGACATCACGGTCGTCAACCCGAAGACGAAGGGTCCGGACCTGCCGCTGACCGGTGCGCAGGGCACGATCGCGATGAGCATCGGCGGCCTGCTGCTGGTCGGTGCTGGCGTGGCTGTCGCGCTGGTGTCGCGTCGTCGCAACCACACGGCTGCCTGAGGAGGCAAGTGAGTTGATCCGCTCGCGGATCTGAAACTGGCGGCGGCGCCTCAGGCGCCGCCGCCAGACTCACGTTCACATCTGAGCGGGCCGCACGCCCGTGGCCGCCGAACGTCGGCCGAACAGGTGCATGATCAACAAACTGGGGATGTGGGGACATGACGCGTACTTCCTCGCGGGAGGCGCGGTGTTCGCCCTCGGCCTGGGAGCCGCTGTGGTGAGCCGCTCCCGCCGCAGTTCTGTAACGGAATATAGGTAAGTATAGGATTTTGCTATACTCGGGTATACATCGCTATAGATGTTGGGAGGATCGCATGGACGCCGTCACGAACCCGTATGTGCCCGGGGCGGGGCGCAAGCCGTTGGCTCTGGTCGGGCGCGATGCCACCCTGCACGCCTGGGACGTCGCTCTGCAGCGCGCCGAGCGTGGGATCACGGACCAGCCGTTCGTGCTCTATGGGCTGCGCGGGGTGGGCAAGACGGTGTTGCTCACCCAGCTGCGCCACGACGCGCAGCGGAGGGCGTGGATCGTCGTGCAAGTCGAGGGCGGAACCGGCCGCCCGCTGCGCGAACTCCTCGGCGAGGGTCTCTATGACCCCCTGACCGATCTCAGACGTCCTGCTCCCGGGCGACGGCTCCTCAAGGCGATCGCTACGGCGCTGTCCTTCAAGGCTTCCTACGATGTCACCGGAACCTGGACCTTCGGGATGGACCTGTCTGGTGTCCCGAGCGGTGGGGCTGACAGCGGGGTGCTCGAGACCGATCTGAAGCGCGTCATCCGCGACGTCTCGTTGGCGGCCGGGGACGACGGCGTCGGCCTCGCGATCCTCATCGACGAAGCCCAGGACCTCACCGCCGACGAGTTGACCACCCTCGCCGTTGTCGCGCAAGCGGCGGCCCAAGACAACTGGCCGGTGCTGTTCGGGTTGGCCGGGCTGCCCAGCCTCCCTCAAACCATGGCCGAGGCGAAGTCGTACACTGAGCGTTTCCACTTCGTCCACTTAGAGCGACTATCCGACGAGGATGCGCGGGCCGCGATCACGCGTCCAGCAGCCGCGGAGGACGTCGACTGGTCGGCCGAGGCCCTTGACCATGTGGTCGCGGCCGCGGGTCGCTACCCGTATTTCCTTCAGCAGTTCGGGCAGGAGACCTGGAACGAGTCGGAAGGAAGCCCGATCCGCTTCGAAGAGGCGCAGCGCGGCGTGCTACGCGGTCAAAAGCAACTGGACAATGGGTTCTTCAGGGCGCGCTGGGACCGAACAACCTCCTTGGAGAAGCGGTATCTCCGCGCGATGTGCCCCGAGGGCGACGACGGCGTCGGCTCGGGAGAGGTGGCCTCGCGGCTGGGCAAGAAGATCGGCTCGATAGGGCCGGTGCGAGCGAACCTCATGCACAAGGGCTTGATCTACGCCCCGGACCACGGAATCGTCCGGTTTACTGTCCCGGGAATGGCCGGCTTCATCGCGAGGCAGGTAGCCGACTGACGCTCGTCTTTTCCGGCCAAGGTAGATTAGGCACCCAGCCCTCCACCGCCAACGCAGAACAGGAAACAGGCACCGGTGACTCTCCTCGTCGACGCTCCGCCGCCGGCTCCCAGCCCGGAGCCGCGCGGCGGCCGACGGTGGCGCCTGCCGTGGCTGCCGCTCGTCGCCAGCCTGATCATCCTCACGGGCGCCTGCGTGTTCCTGTACCCGCACGCGGCGTCCTGGTTCTCGCAGAAGGAGCAGTCGCGCGTCACCGAGATGGCGCAGGCGAAGATGGACCAGCCGCCTAACAACGACTCCCGGCACCGGGCGGATCAGATCGAGCGCGCGCACGCCTACAACGACGCGCTGGCCTCCGGTGCCATCTACGAGGCGGGCAAGAACCTCGCCACCGGCGACGGCGAGCTGGACGACGCCGGGCTCGTCTACGACGACCTCCTCTCGCCCACCGACACCGGCTTCATGGGGCGCCTGCGTTACGACGCGCTGGCCATCGACCTCCCGATCTATCACGGCACCAGCGACAAGACCCTCGAGCACGGCGTCGGGCACTTGGAGGGGACCTCGCTGCCCGTCGGCGGCATCGGCACCCGCTCCGTCCTGACCGCCCACCGTGGGCTACCGACCGCGACCCTGTTCAACGACCTCGACAAGGCCAAGGTGGGCGACACGTTCACCATCGCGGTGCTCGACCAGGTGCTCACCTATCAGGTGGTCGAGTACAAGGTGATCGAACCGGACCAGACCGAGGCGATCCTCGCCGACCCTGACCGCGACCTCGTCACGCTCGTCACCTGCACGCCGCTGGGCATCAACAGTCACCGCATCCTGGTCACCGCCGAGCGCGTCACCCCGACACCGGAGAAGGAAATCGCCGCGGCAGCGGCGAGGCCCGAACTGCCCGGATTCCCCTGGTGGGTCGTCATCCTCGGCGGCGTCGTCCTGCTGCTCACCACCTACGTCTGGAGCGCCGGCTACCCGCCGCGCCGCCGGGCCCCCCGTCGACCCTAGCGAAGCACTGATCAACTGGCGTCCAGGTAGGCGTCGAGGGCATCGCGGAGCACCTGGCTGCGACGTCGCCCAGTTGCACGGGCGACAGCGTCGAGGCGCTCGACAACGGGCTGCGTGGGGCGGTCGGTCATCACAGGCCGACCTCGTGGGCGATCAGCACCAAGCCCACCCGGTCCCGGGCACCAAGCTTGCTCAACAACCGCCCGATGTGGGTCTTCACCGTGCCTTCGGCCATGTACAGCCGCTGCCCGATCTCCTGGTTGTTCGCGCCCCGCGCCACCTCGACGAGAACCTCGCGCTCGCGCTCCGTCAGGACGTCGAGGCGCGTGTCCGGCTCCGAGGAGACCTTCGGCAGCAGGCCCGCGAAGTGCGTGAGAAGCCGCTTGGTCGTCGACGGCGCCACGACGGCGTCGCCCGCGGCCACCGCGCGGATTGCGCCCAGCAGCTCATCGGGCAGCGCGTCCTTCAGCAGGAACCCGCTGGCGCCGCCCTGCAGCGCGGCGAACACGTACTCGTCGAGATCGAACGTGGTCAGCACCAGGACCTTCGTGTCGACGCCCAACTCCGCGATCCGGCGCGTGGCCTCCGTGCCGTCCATGATCGGCATCCGGATGTCCATCAGCACCACGTCGACCGGCCGCGTGCGCACGACGGCGACGGCGTCGCGCCCGTTGTCGACCTCGCCGACGGCCTCCATGTCGTCGGCCGAGTCGATCAGCATCCGGAACCCGGACCGCACGAGCGACTGGTCGTCGGCCAGCAGCACCTTGATGGTCATCTCATCCGCTCCGTTCGGTAGGCCTCTGCCGAGATGGTCATCTACTCTTCCCCCTTCAGCCAGCCGCTGCCCAGCGCCGCCGGCAACGGCAGGCGTGCCTGCACCTCGAACCCGCCGCCGGCCCGCGGCCCGGCCCGGAAGTCCCCGCCCATGGCCTGGACCCGCTCCCGCATCCCGCGCACGCCCGACCCGCGGCCGTCGGACTTCGACAGCACGCCGATCCCGTCGTCGCGCACCACGATGAGCACGTCCCGGGGCGCGTACGACACGTCGACGGTGGCCGTCGCCGTCGGCCCCGCGTGCTTCAGGAAGTTGGTTACCGCCTCCTGCACCACGCGGAACGCGGCCAGCG
>CAYVWO010000247.1:0-4428 GCA_964455495.1 uncultured Tessaracoccus sp. | reverse complement strand
CCCTGTTCGGGGCGCTGCCGGGGGCCCGCGAGCGTTCGCGGCTCGCGGCCACCGTGCGCTGGAGCCGCGGCGAGCACTTCGGGGTCGCGTTCGCAGTGCTCCCCGCGCACGACACCCTGCTCATCGTGGATCTGATGCGCGTGAACCTGCGGAGCCGTCCTCCGCCGGCGCTGGAGGACGCGTAGCGGGCGCGGGAGCGTGCGCGCCCCCGAGGAACGCGAGGAAGCGCTCGGCCGGTTCGGCGAGGCGCACGAGGTCTCCGGCGTCGTCGCGTTCCTGGCCGGAGCCCGGTCGAGCTACATCACCGGGGCGAGCATCGACGTCGCCGGCGGCATGGGACGGTATGCCTGAGATGACTGACTTCACCATCGAGAGGGCCGCCGGCCGCACCGCCGAGGAGCGCGCCGCCGTCCTGGCCGACCCCGGGTTCGGGTCGAACTTCAGCGACCACATGACGCTGATCGACTGGACCGCCGCCGACGGCTGGCACGACCACCGCGTTGTCGCCTACGGTCCGTTCCAGCTCGACCCCGCCAGCGCCGTCCTGCACTACGCACAGGAGGCCTTCGAGGGCCTCAAGGCGTACGCGCGCGCCGACGGCTCCGTCTGGCGGTTCCGCGCCGAGGTCAACGCCGAACGGTTCCAGCGCTCGTGCCGCCGGCTCGGCCTGCCGGAGCTGCCGGTCGAAGACTTCCTGGCGAGCATCGACGAGCTGGTCCGGCTCGACCGCGACTGGGTGCCCACCGGCGAGGAGCAGAGCCTCTACCTGCGCCCGTTCATGTTCGCGCGCTCCGCATTCCTCGCGGTCAAGCCGTCAACCTCGGTGACCTACGCCGTGATCGCCAGCCCGTCCGGCTCCTACTTCGGCGGCTCGGGTGTCAAGCCGGTCGACATCTGGTTCTCGACCGAGTTCTCGCGCGCCGCCCCCGGCGGCACCGGCTTCGCCAAGTGCGGCGGCAACTACGCGGCGTCGATGCTCGCGCAGGCCGAGGCGGAGGCCAACGGCTGCAACCAGGTGGGCTTCGTCGACGCCGTAGAACACCGCTACGTCGAGGAGCTGGGCGGCATGAACCTGTTCGCGGTCACCGCCGCGGGCGAGCTCGTCACCCCGGAGCTGACCGACACCATCCTCGAGGGCGTGACCCGCTCCGCGATCCTGCGCCTTGCCCGCGACGCCGGGCTGACCGTCGTCGAGCGCCGCATCACGCTGGACGAGCTGTTCGCGGGCATCGACGACGACTCGGTCACCGAGGTGTTCGCCTGCGGCACCGCCGCGGTGATCACGCCGGTGGCGTCGCTCAAGAACGCCGACGGGGCGCACATCGTCGGCGACCGCGAGCCCGGCCCCGTCACCCTCGACCTGCGCACGACGCTGACCGAGATCCAGTACGGCCTGCGCCCCGACCCCCACGGCTGGACGGCCCGGATCGTCTGAATCTGACGGATAACTGCGGCCAATCGGGGTTTTCGGGCCCTGAACGGCGATTGTCTCCATCTGGCCGCAGTTATCCGTCACACCCGTCACGTGACCGAGGCGTCGTAGATCGCCCGGATCGACTCCGCGAGCAGGGCGTCGAACTCCTCGGGCGTCATCGTCTCGGTCAGTCCCTCGGTCAGCGCGCGCGAGAAGCTCGCGATGAGGCCGTGGTTGCGGGCGAGGATCGCGACGGCGTCCGCACGCGTGTAGCCGCCGGAGAGGGCGACCACCCTGAGCACGTTCGGGTGCTCGATCACCGGGCGGTAGAAGTCGTCGATCGACGGCGGCGTCAGCTTGAACATGATCGGCACCTCGAAGGTCTCCTCGTGCAGCCGGCGGAGGATCTCCTCGATCAGGATCCGCTCGCATTCGGACTTGTCGGGCGAGTGGATGTCGATCTCGGGCTCGAGGATCGGCACCAACCCTGTCGCCGCGATGCGGTGGCCGATGTCGAACTGCTGCGCGACGATCGCCGTGATCCCCGCCGGGCCCGCGCCCTGGATGAGCGAGCGCATCTTCGTCCCGAACATCCGCGCGGCCTTGGCGCGGGCGAGCAGCCCGTCGAGGTCGTCGATCGGCTTCATCAGCCGCACCCCGTCGGCCTCCTCCCGCAGCCCCCTGTCCACCTTGAGGAAGGGGAGGATGGTCTTGCGCTCCCACAGGAAGTCGCCGGCGGGCATGCCATCGAAGGTGCGGTCCATGGTCTGCTCGAACAGGATCGAGCCGAGGATGTGCTCGCCCGAGAACGAAGGGCTCATGACGATGCGCTCGCGCATGGCGTGCACGAGGTCGAACATCTCACCATCTTGTCCGTAGCGATCGTCCGCGATCCCGTACCGCTTCAGCGCCCCCGGGGTGCTGCCTCCGCTTTGGTCCAGGGCCGCGATGAAGCCGTGCCCGGTACCCATTCGCTCGAATTGTGCGCTATCCATGGTCGCTCCTGACGGTCTCGGCGCCGCCTCGGCGACGACGCCTGGAGTGACACCTCATTCTACCCGCGCGGGCTCAGGGCCTCCCAGACAGGGCGCTCGTCTCAGCGGCAGCTTCGTTGCCCACCTGGGCGACATCGTTCTCGTGCCACCGCGAGCGGTCCGCAAAAGTACGAAATTCTTACCGCAAAAATACGGATGCAGTGTCGCGAATCTACTGAAATGCGGCTACGGTTAGGGTATGGAGAACCTTCTTCCGCGCAAGACCGTGGCCGTGGGGAGCGAGTTGCTCGCCGCATTTCCTGCCGTGGCGATCCAAGGCGCACGGCAGGTCGGAAAGAGTACGCTCGCACGCCAGCTGGTCGAGGGTCGATCCGCCGTCGCGGTTACTCTCGACGATCGACGCACGCGTGACGCTGCGGTGGCTGACGAGGTCGCTTTCGTCGAGCAGAATCCCGATGGCGTCCTCCTCATCGACGAGGTGCAGCGCGAGCCCGAGCTGCTGCTGGCTATCAAAGCCAGCATCGATCGTAATCGGCGGCCGGGGCGGTTTCTCCTCACGGGGTCTGCCGATCTGCTCACCGTGAAGGGCCGGACCGATAGCCTCGCGGGCCGCGCCGCGACCCTTCGGTTGCGTGGGCTCAGC
The DNA here is from genome assembly GCA_964455495.1 of uncultured Tessaracoccus sp. Taxonomy (GTDB): domain Bacteria; phylum Actinomycetota; class Actinomycetes; order Propionibacteriales; family Propionibacteriaceae; genus Arachnia. The sequence goes on along the minus strand of CAYVWO010000247.1, from coordinate 1,376 downwards.
CAGGGTGAGATCGCTGGCCGGCCGGAGGACTTCGTCGCTTGGCTGCTTTCAGGTGCGCCGCCGCATCAGGTCGTCACGGACTGGACACGGCCTAGCTATGCGGAGGCCATCGCGCAGGGGGGATATCCCGACCTGCTCGGTTTGGGAACGCGACTGCGCCACGCTTGGCTAGACAGTTATCTCGACCGCGTCCTTGAGCGCGATGCCGCGCAACTGCCCTCAGGCGGCCAGACGCGCCGGCTGCGCTCCGTGTTGGCGCTGATGGCTGCCAACCAGGCGGGCGAACTGGTGAAGGCGCGCATCGCCGACGGCGCCGACATCCCCGCGAACACCATCACCTCCTATCTGGACGTCTTGCGCTCGGTGTATCTGGTTGATGAGTTGCCTCCATGGACAACCAACCTGACGAAACGCGAGGTGGGCCGTCCGAAGGCGCTTGTCAGCGACTCTGCCCTCGCCATGAGGCTGAACCGCCAGACTGAGCGTCAGCTACTCCCCCTCACCTCGGACTCGATCGGCCCTCTCTACGAGGCGTTCGTGACCAGTGAACTGCTAAAGCAGCGTTCCTGGAGCGAGCATGACTATCAGCTGTTTCACTTCCGTGATCGTGACGGCATCGAGGTCGACCTCGTGCTTGAACTTGACGACGGCGGCGTCGTCGCCATTGAGGTGAAGGCCTCCTCCACCTACCGATCCGACCACTTTGCGGGCCTGCGGTTCTTGAGAGACAAGCTCGGTGACCGGTTCATTGCAGGGATCGTCATCGGGATGGCGAGCACCGGGTACCGATACGCCGACCGCCTGTACGGCCTTCCCGCCGCTGCTCTTTGGCAGCACCCGGCTTGACGTCGCACGGCGTCACGGCCTCAAGGGCGGTCCCGCGCGAGTCGCAGAGAACTCTCCGCTGCAAGTCGCCCGACTCATGAAACGAACCGGCGCCCCGGGTTTCCCCGGGGCGCCGTCGTCTGCCGATCAGAGATCAGTCGTCGTCGGACTCGCGCTTGTCCACCACCAGGGTCTCGGTGGTGAGCAGCAGCGAGGCGATCGACGCGGCGTTGGCGAGCGCGGAGCGCGTCACCTTCACCGGGTCGATGACGCCGTTCTCGATCAGGTTCTGGTACTCGCCGATCTTGGCGTTGTAGCCGTGACCGACCGGGAGCTCGGCCACCTTCGTGGTGATGACATACCCGGCCTCGCCGCCGTTCTCGGCGATCCAGCGGGTGGGCTCCACGAGCGACTTGGCGACGACCTTCACGCCGGCCGCCTCGTCGCCGTCGAGGCCCAGGTTGCCTTCGAGCACCTTGCCAGCGTGCATGAGCGCGGAGCCGCCACCGGCGACGATGCCCTCCTCGATGGCCGCACGAGTGGCGCTCACG
>CAYVWO010000246.1:2574-4433 GCA_964455495.1 uncultured Tessaracoccus sp. | reverse complement strand
CAGGTTCGCGTACTCGCGCACGTCCTGCTTCACCACGAACCCGACGGCCTCGAGCCGGGCCTGAACCTGCACCGCGATCTCGGGGTTCTCGGCGCGATCGGTGTAGGTCGCAAGCACGATCTCCACGCCGTCGATCTTCGCGGGGGCTGTCGACGACGCAACCTCGCCGCGCAGGTCGGCCGCCCAGGGAAGCGCGGGGCCGAGCATGCCCACAGCCGGGTCGGCGTACCCCTCGTAGATGGTGTCGGCGATCGCCTTCTGATCGATCGCGGCACGCGCCGCCGCGCGAACGGCGGGATCCGCGAACGGCCCGGACTGGGTGTTCAGCGCGATGTGCGTAGTGCGCGGCATGAACACCTCGTTGACCGTCTCCGGATCGAGCAGGACCGCCTGCGACACTGGGATGGTCTCGGCGACGTCGGCCTCCCCCGCCCGGATCGACGCCGCGCGCGCCGTGCCGTCCGGCACAAAGGACGCGTCGATGCCCGAGGCCACCGCGACGTCGCCCCAGTACTCGTCGTAGCGCTGGAGCGTGAGCGTGCTGCTGCCGTTGATCTCGGTGAGCTCGAACGGGCCGGTGCTCGTGCCGATGGTGTTCACGCTGCCGTCGGCCGCACCGTAGGCGGCGGGAGAGAAGATTGAGAACTGCGGGCTCGCGAGGCGGTTCGGCAGCATCGCGTCGGGGATGTCCGTGGTGATGGTCACCTCGCGATCGCCGGTCACCTCGGCCGAGAGGGCCACGCCCTTGAGGGCGCGCGGCGGGGTCTCGGAGGCGCTCGCGTGATCGATCGTGTTCTTGACCGCCTCCGCGGTGAACGCCTCGCCGTCTTGGAAGGTCACGCCGTCACGCAGGGTGAACACCCAGGTCTTGTCGTCGGTCTGCTCCCACTCGGTGGCCAGCAGCGGCTCCGGGCCCGCGTCCGCATTGAGGCGCACGAGGGTCTCGGCCGCGCTGAGGCGCGAGTACTTGAACGCGTCGTCACTGTACGGGTGCATCGCGGCCTTCGGGGGCTGCATGAAGGCGACGCGGATGCGGCCGCCCTCCTCCTTCTCGGGGCCGTCGGCCGTGCTGTCCGCGCCACAGCCGCTCAGCGCCAACGCGCCCACCGCGGCCATCGCGAGGAAGCCGACGGCTCCCCTTCGAAGTCTCATGTTCATGCCATTTGCCTTTCTTTATCTGCAAGAGGTCGGGTATCGGCGTCGTCGGCGGCGCGCATGCGCTTGGTTCGACGCAGGTCGAAGTTCAGGCTCGACAGCGAGACGGCGAGCACGGAGAGCAGGATCAGCGCGCCCGCGGGCACGAGCACGACGAGCGGCGCGCGCTCTACGTAGGGCATCCCCTCGGCGAGCACGAGTCCCCAATCGGAGGCCGGCGGCTGCGGGCCGAGCCCGAGGAAGCCGAGCGTCGCGAGCGCGAGGGTGATGCCCGGCAGGCGCAGGCAGGCGTGCCGGAACACGGGGCCGACCACGCTCGGCAGCACGTAGCGGAAGGTGATCCTCGCCTTCCCCACGCCGAGCACGGGCGCGATCCGCACGTGCGGCTGCGCCTTGACCTCCGCCACGAGGGCGGCGGTGTGCGAGGCCAGCGGCGCCCAACTCACCACAGCCACCGCGATGGCCGCCCCGATTCCCGAGGGGCCGGTGATCGCGACGACGATGAGGCCCGCGAGGATGGGCGGCGCGGCGTTGGTGACCTCGATGGGGCCGGCGCTCACGTTCGGGAAGAGGCCGATGACGAGCCCGAGGCAGAGGCAGATCGCTGTGACGACGACGCCCATGCCGAGCGTCGACACCGCGCCGTGCGCGATGCGGCCGAGCACGTCTCGCCCGTTCGCGTCGGCGCCGAACGGCAGCTCGAG
>CAYVWO010000246.1:0-2474 GCA_964455495.1 uncultured Tessaracoccus sp. | reverse complement strand
CGATGCGGCCGAGCACGTCTCGCCCGTTCGCGTCGGCGCCGAACGGCAGCTCGAGCGGAAGGCGGGCCCGAGCAGCACGCGTCGAATCACCTGCACACCGACGCCGAAGGCGACGGCCAGCAGCATCAGCAGCAACACGCCGCCCTGCAGCGTCGGCAGGTCCTGGGCCTGAGCGGCGCCCAGCGTCGTGCGGCCGATCCCGGGGATCGAGTAGACCCGCTCGATGACCACCGCGCTGGCGGTGATGCTCACCAGCGAGAGCGACATCGGCGCCGCCACGCTCGGCAGGGTACGGCGGAGCGCCGCGAGGACGATGCGGGGCCGCGAGTATCCGGCCACCTGCCACGTCGCGACCCACCGCTCGGCGAAGGTGTCGGCGAGCGCGTCGGAGAGCATGCGCCCCAGGAACCCTCCCGCGGGCAGACCCATGGAGAGCGCGGGGAGCACGATGTAGTGCGCGCCTCCCCAGCCGTACGGCGGAAGCCAGCCGAGCCAGACGGCGAAGACGACGAGCAGCACGGAGGCGAGCAGGAAGTCCGGAAGCGCGGTGAACGCGGCGGCGGCGCCGCCACCCGTGCGGTCCGAGCGGCCCGCGAGCCCCCGTCGGAAGGTCGGGACAGTGAGGAGCGCCGCAAGGACCACCGCGACGACCAACGAGGCGGCCATGAGCGTCAACGACGTGCCGAGCGCCGTGATCAAGTCGGGGAGCACGGGCTTGTGGGTGACCCAGGACTCGCCGAAGTCGCCGCGCAGCGCCTTGCCCATCCACGCGGCGAACGAGCCGAGCGGCCCGCCGTCGGCGCCGATCTCGCGGCGGATGCTCTCCAGCGCCTCGGGCGAGATCTCGCCCTCGGAGAACCGGGCGCGATAGATCGAGACGGCTACGTCGCGGCCGGAAAGCAGCGGCAGGATGCTGAGCAGGAAGACGACCGAGACGATCGTCACGACGCGCGAGGCCGTGATGACGATCGTGCTTCTCGACGCCTCCGAGAGCGCAGGCTTCCGTGTTGTGTGTGCCATAGGGATCGCTTTCTGGGTGCGTCGAGGTGTCGTCGTGGCGAGGTCGCCGTCAGGCTGTCGCCAGCGCTGGCTCGCCCGCCATGTGGAGCGTCGGGATCGCGTCGAGCAGCTCGCGGGTACGGGCGTGGGCGGGGTCGACGAGCAGCTCGCGCGTCGGCCGGTCCTCGACGATCTCGCCCCCGTACATGACGACCGTGCGCTCGCAGAGGCTCGCGATCATCGACAGGTCGTGGGAGACGACGGCGATGCCGGTCCCGCGCTCCTCAGAGATCCGTCGCAGGAGCGCGACGATCTGCTCGCGCATCGGGAGGTCGAGGCCGCTCACGGGCTCGTCGGCGAGGAGGAAGTCGGGGCGCGTGGCGATGGCCCGCGCGAGGGCGAGGCGCTGGGCCTGCCCTCCGGAGAGCTCGTTCGCGCGGCGGTGAAGGAACGAGTCGTCGAGATTGACGGCGTGCAGCGCCTCGTGCACCATCTCCCGGTGGTCCCCCGGGACGCCGAGCCGGACCAGCGGCTCCTCGACGAGCTGACCCACCGTCATGAGCGGATGCAGCGTGCTCGCGGGGTCCTGCGGCACGTACTGCACCTTGCGGCGGTACCACTTCAGCTTCCGCACGCTCGCGGGCGCGACCTCGTTCGACTCGCATCGAACGACCCCCGTGTCGGAGCCCTCGATCGCCAGCATGAGGCGCAGCATCGTCGTCTTCCCCGATCCCGACACCCCGACGATCCCGACGCGCTCGCCGGGCTCGATCCGCAGTTGGGTGGGCCGCAACGCGGTGAGCGTCCGGCGCCTCTCCAGGAGGCCCTTGCGCGGCTCCGGGTACTCGCGGCTCACGCCGTCGAGGTGGTAGAACGGGGCGCCCGGGACCACCGCGTCGTCGACCGGCCGTTCCTTCGCCTCCACGGCCTCCCGCGCGAACCGCTCGATGTACGGGCCGATGGTCGCCGCCCGCGCCGCCCGGATGAGTTCCCGCGTGAATGGGCTCTCGGGCGCGGAGAAGATCGTCGAGAGGCTGCCGCTCTCCAGCGTGCGGCCGTCCTTCATGACGACGGCGTGGCTGCACAGCTCCGAGGCGACCGCGAAGTCGTGGGTGATGAACAGCAGCGCCGGGGTGTCGTGCCCCGCGGTGTACTTGCTCAAGACCTCGAGCACGCGCTTCTGCGTCACCACGTCGAGCGCGGAGGTCGGCTCGTCGGCGACCATCATCCGGGTGCCGCAGGCCAGCGCCAGCGCGATGCACACGCGCTGCCGCTGCCCGCCGGAGAGCTCGCCGGAGAAGCGGTTCAGGATGTTCTCCGGGTCGGGCAGCCCGACCGACTCGGCGAGCTCGACGGCCGCGCGGAGCGCGTTCGCGCGGGCGAGGCCGCAGTGCCGCCGCAGCGGCTCGACGATCTGCTCGCGCCCCGACCGGCTCCTACTTCGGCGCGCTCGCCAGCCTCGGCGGGGCCGCGGT
>CAYVWO010000245.1:0-4449 GCA_964455495.1 uncultured Tessaracoccus sp. | reverse complement strand
GGGTCGGCCTGGTCGGCGTGCTGCTCGGCCACCACGACCTCCTGGTCCTCGACGAGCCCACCAACCACCTCGACGTCGAGGCCATCGCCTTCCTCGCCGAGTATCTCCGCGCCCGCACGAGGGCGGGCCTCGCGATGCTGGTCGTCAGCCACGACCGTTGGTTCCTCGACGAGGTCTGCACCCGGATCTGGGAGGTGCACGACGGCGTCGTCGACGCCTACGACGGCGGGTACGCCGCGTACGTGCTGGCGAAGGTCGAGCGGCAGCGCCAGGCAGCGGCCAACGAGGCCCGGCGCAAGAACCTCGCCCGCAAGGAGCTGGCCTGGCTCCGCCGCGGGGCGCCGGCGCGGACGTCGAAGCCGAAGTTCCGGATCGATGCCGCCAACGTCCTGATCGCCGATGAGCCTCCCCCGCGCGACACGGTCGCGCTGCAGCAGTTCGCCGTCACCCGGCTCGGCAAGGACGTGTTCGACTTGACATCCGTCGACTACGCCGTCCCGGGCCGCACGCTGCTCGACCGGCTGACGTGGTCGATCGGCCCCGGCGACCGGATCGGCCTCGTCGGCGTCAACGGCGCCGGGAAGACGACGCTGCTCGACCTGCTCGCGGACGAGCGCGCGCCGGACCGCGGCAAGATCAAGCGCGGCAAGACGCTGCGCCTCGGCTACCTGTCCCAGACCGTCGGCGAGCTCGACGACGCCGACCGCGTCCTCGACGCGGTCAAGCGGCTGAAGGAGGAGACGAAGCTCGCGACCGGGCGCGAGGCCAGCGCGTCGTCGCTGCTCGAGGAGTTCGGCTTCACCGGCGACAAGCTGGTGGCCCGCGTCGGGGACCTGTCCGGCGGGGAGCGCCGCCGGCTCCAGTTCCTGCGGCTGCTGCTGACCGAACCAAATGTCCTTGTGCTAGATGAACCTACGAACGATCTCGACATCGACACCCTCACGGTCAACGAGGACTACCTCGACGGCTGGCCGGGAACCCTGATCGTCGTCAGCCACGACCGCTACTTCCTGGAGCGGATCACGGACGTCACCTACGCGCTGCTGGGCGACGGCAGCTGCGTGCTGCTCCCCGGCGGCGTCGAGGAGTACCTGGCCAGGCGTCGGACCGCGGCCGCGCCTGCAACGTCGCGCACCTCCCCCGCGCAGCCCGGCCGGTCCGACGCCGCCGCAGAGCGCCAGCGCAAGAAGGACCTCGCGCGCATTGAGAGCCAGCTGGAGAGGGTGGGCGCGGAGATCGACCGGCTGCACGCCGACATGGCCGGGGCCGCAACCGACTTCGAGCGTCTCGCTGCCCTCGACGCCAAGCTCCGCGCCGCCGAGGCGCGCAGGGACGAACTGGAAGAGGCCTGGCTCGAGGCCGCCGAGTAGACCTCGCACCAGGCGCCGCTCAGCCCTTCGCGGACTGCTTCTTCTTTGCCGTGGCCTTCTTGGCAGCCTTCTTCTTCGCGGGCACCTTCAGGTCGAACGTGAAGGTCTTGCCCTCGTCGATGACGACCGTGGGCGTGACATACCGGTTCTCCTTGACGTAGACGTTCCCCGCGAGGCTCTCGTAGGTTCGCGTGCGGGCGATCACGTCGGAGCGATAGTTGTCGTCCAGGCTGGCGATCAGCGAGTCGAAGTCCTCGACGGGCACCTCGATCGGAACCTGGATGGGCGGCTCACCTGGCACATCGCTCGGCACCTCGATGAACGGCGGCATCGGCGCGCCGACGCTCACCGAGATGGTCCTCTTCGCGCTCTTCGGCACGTTCACCGTGAACTCGCGATACTCCGTAACCCTCTTCGCTCCGGGCACCGGGCTCAGCACCGCGCGGAACGTGTAGCTCTTCCCGCGGCTGACCTTGGTGGAGCTGTTGGCCTTGACCTTCGTCCACTTGCCGTTCTTCCTGAGCTGCACGCCCGTGACGCGCGCCGCCCGATATCCCTCGGCGAACCAGGTCGTAATCCTCACGCCGAGGACCTTGACGTCCTCGAACGAGTTCGCCTGGATCTGGGCGATGTCCTCGGCGACCCCCATTCCCACCGTGGCGGGGAACGACGCCGAGGCGGCGTACCGGTTGTAGTTCGTCAGCGTGCCGCGGACGCCGTTCTCGCGCTTGTAGTCGATCGACCACTTCACCTTGGCGCTGCCCTCCCAGGCGTTGTCGAGCATGCGGGTCGCGTCGCTGTCGAGCTGAACGGCGGCCACGTCGGGGAGCAGCAGGTCGAGCGAGACGTGGCTGACCGCCTTGCTGCTGTGCGAGCCGACCTTGCTCACCGTGGTGACCGGGACGCTCGGCGCCGGCTTGCCGAGCTTCCCCCGCAGGCCCGCGGCCCTGTCGTCGGTGACCCTGCCCTTCGCCTTGCCTATGGCGCTCACGAGCTTGTAGGAGCCGACGAGGTCCGGGACGATGCGGGCGACCGAGGCCCCGTGGAAGCTCGCCCCGAGGTTGGAGTTCCAGTTGTTCGGATGGCCGTAGGCGAACACGTCATCGCCGCACACCGCGGTGACGGTTCCCACCGTCGCGGAGCCGACGGCACCGTGCGCGTAGGAGACGGCGACGTTGCCCCCGGCGACGATCGGGAGGTCGTCGCCGCTCAGTACGCCGCCGGCGATGGCACGCCCGCCCTGGGAGACGGGCTCATATCCCTTGACCTTCTTGGCCAACTTCTTCGAGACCTTGTCGAGCTTGTCCGCCGTGCTGCCCACCGTGACACGAACCGGCTCGATGCGCCGGATCTGCGCAGCGGACGCAGCCGAGCGTGGCGCCGCCACGTCGGCCAGCTTGTTGACCTTGCTCTGCGTGGCGGCGCTCGCCTTCGCGATCCCGGGCAACTCCCCGATCGTCTTCATGTAGGCCGCCGGCGTCACGCCCGCCACGTCCTCGCTCGGCAGCCAGCTGAAGCCGTACGACACCGCGCCGATGAGCGCGCCGCTGGCGTCGTACACCGGCGATCCGGACGCCCCGGCCCACACCCCGGCCCTGGCCGCGGCGTCGCCGCCGAGCCTCACGAGCAGGAGGTCGCGGGGCTTGCCGTTGGCGTCATAGCCCAGCCCGTTCTCCACTTTGCCGACGTACTCGCCCGCGAACGCGGTCGGCGTGGTGCCCTTCACCGTCGAGAGCCAGGTCACCGCTTGGCCCTCCTTGAGACCGGAGATCGGCGAGATCGCGAGCTCCTGGCCGGGCACGTCGCAGAACATGTCCGACGTGGGCGGCGCCGCCTGGACGGGCGGCACCAGTGCCAGCGTGCCGACAAGCGCGGCCGCGACGGCGACGCCGAGGACCCTCTTGCTTCTCTTCGATCCATCCGTGATCATTGCGGGCCCCCTGCGTGGGTAAAGTGACTTCGTTCACTGGACCCTAGCGGGTAACGCGCGTGTAGCCGCTCACGACCCACGCAAACGTCACCTTTGGTCGACTCTCGTCCCGCCGACCGGGTCCCCCTCGCGACGCGGTATCGTCCGAGTCGTGTTCCCCTCCGCGGCCCTTTCCTGGGTCTCCACGGCCGCGACCGCGCTGCTGTTCGTGCTGGTCGGGTTCGGGATCGACGGCGTACTGTCACCCGGCGGGCTGTGGGCTGCCGTCGCGCTGGTGGTCGTCGCCGCGGCGGCGTCGGCGCTCGCGGCCGCGCGCACGCAGCGCGCCGTTGGGGCCGAAGAGGGGCGGCTGCGCCGTCGGCTGGTCCGGGCCGTGTACGACGGCGGGGTCGCGGGTGCGGGGCCGAGCGGGCAGTTCCTGTCGCTGGCCACCGACGGCGTCGAGAAGGCCGCCCAGTACCGGGCCGGGTTCCTCGGGCCGATGTTCGGGGCGATGACCGCCCCACTGGTGGCGCTCGGCGTGATGGCCGCGTTGGTCGACGCCCGCATCGCGGGGCTGCTTGCGCTGTTCTTGTTGCTCGTCCCTGTGGTGATCGGCGGGTTTCAGCGGGCGGTGCGCCCCGTCGGCGGGCGGTATCGACGCTCGCTCGGCCGGCTGACCGCGGCGTTCCTCGAGGCCGTCCAGGCGCTGGAGACGCTGGTCTATGCCCGCGCCGGGAGGCGCGTCGCCCGCGAGCTCGCGCACCGCGGCGAGGCGCACCGGCGCGGCATCATGCGCCTGCTGGCCGTCAACCAGCTGCTGATCCTGGTGCTCGACCTGGCCTTCTCGCTGACGATGGTCGTGGCCGCCGCGGCGCTCGCGGTGAGCCGCGTGCAGAGGGAGACGCTCTCGCTCGGCGCCGCCGTCGCCGTGGTGTTGATCGCGCTGCTGGCCACCGGGCCGGTCGACGTCGTCGGGAAGTTCTTCTACGTCGGGGCCGGCGGTCGGGCCGCGGAGGCGCAACTGGGCGCGTTCATCGACCGTGGCACCCCGGGGCCGCGCGCCGCCGGACGGGGCGGCTCGACGGCGGCGCTGGAGCTGGTCGACGTCACCGCCTCGTGGCCGGGCGGGCCGACGGTGCTCGCCCACCTCTTCCTTGCCGTGCGGGA
>CAYVWO010000244.1:3356-4475 GCA_964455495.1 uncultured Tessaracoccus sp. | reverse complement strand
GGGAGCTTGCGCAGCTCCTCCGGCAGTCGGCTGGGGTCGTGCACCGGGGCCAGGCCCGAGACGAAGGCGTCGCGCAGCGCGGGATCGACGCCTGCCAGCGAGGGGTCGTCGAGGCTCATCGTGGGCTTGGTCTCGATCTGCTCGGTGACGTGGGTGGCAGACTCCTTGTCCTGCCACACGGCGTAGTCGACGGTCTGCTCGAAGCTGCCCTCGGTGCCGAAGTAGCGGAACCGGCTCTCGCGGATGTGGCAGGGGTAGCCGACGCGGCGGAACTCGTTGATCCGCATGGAGCCGCCCCCGTCCAGCTCGAACAGCGCCGAGGCGTTCGAGAAGTCGTTGTCGAACATGCTGACCTCGCGGTCGAACACGCCGTCTCCGCGGTCGTCGCGCACGCCGATGCAGCTGACGCTGACGGCGTGGCCGCCGATGGCGCCCAGGACGCCGCCGACGGAGTGCGTCGGGTACATCATGGGCGGGTAGCTGGCGGTCTTCTTCCAGTCCTCGCCTCCGCTGTACTGGTAGGCGGCGTAGAAGCCCAGGTCCATGTCGTGGACGTAGTCGCCCTCGGCGTAGAAGATCCGGCCGAAGGTGCCCTCCTCGGCCCTCTTGCGCGCGAAGATCGTGGCCGGGTTGTAGTAACTGGTCTCGCCCATCATGTAGGTGAGGCCGGTCTCGCGGACCTTGGCGATGATGGCCTCGATCTCCTCGACGGAGATGGCCATCGGGACGGCCGAGTAGACGTGTTTGCCGGCTTCCAGGGCCTTCAGGACCAGCGGTCCGTGGGTCCAGCGCTGCGTGAAGATCGCGACGGCGTCGACGTCGCTGGCCAGGAGGTCCTCGAACGAGTCGAAGGTGCCGTCGAGGTGGTGCTGGGCGTTCAGCTCCGCCGCGCGCTCCGGAAGGAGATCGGTGACGTGAACGGTCGAGACGAGGGGATGCGCCTTGAAGAGTTTGGCGAACTGACCCGAGAACTGGCCAGCGCCGACGATGCCGAGGGAGAACGGGGAGACGTTGTTCATGACACGAGTCTATGGGCGTCGAGTTACACGAGTCAACAGGTCACGATTTGAAAACTGGAAATCCGGGAAGGGATGGAACCGGGTGACGAAAAACCTTTGT
>CAYVWO010000244.1:0-3346 GCA_964455495.1 uncultured Tessaracoccus sp. | reverse complement strand
AGAACGGGGAAACGGAGTTCATGACACGAGTCTATGACTATGGAGTGACACGAGTCAACGGGTCACGGTTCAATAACTATTGAGACCATGAGGTGTCCGGCTATCCGTTTCTGACAAGGGATAATAATCCTTTACGGACGGTGCCAGCGCGCCGTCTCCGGGAGCGTCACGAATCATTTTCATGACACGTCTTGTTTCTCTTGAGGTGACTCGTGTAACGTCCGCGCCAACGCAGCCCCAACGAAGGAGTGCCCGTGAGCAGTACTGCAGCCATCGCCGATCCCCCAGCGGGGGGTCTGGCGCGTCGCCGACCTCGTAGCGACCTCAAGGTCGCGCTGGCGTTCATCCTGCCGGCAACGATCGGCCTCGTGACGTTCTTCATCGTCCCGACCATCCGAGGCTTCTACCTCAGCTTCACCGAATACAGCATCCTCGGCTCTCCCACCTGGGTGGGCATCGAGAACTACCAGGCGTTGATCAAGGACCCGCTGTTCCACAACGCGTTCTGGGTGACGCTCCAGTACGTCCTCATCAACATCATCCTCCAGACCGCCATCGCGCTGGGCCTCGCGTTGCTGATGCACAACATCGCCAAGTCGACGTTCATCCGCGGCACGCTGCTGATGCCGTACCTGATGGCCAACGTGATCGCCGCGTTGCTGTGGTTCTGGCTGCTCGACTACCAGATCGGCATCGTCAACTACTTCATCGACGCGATCGGCCTCCCGAAGGTCGCCTTCTTCGGCTCTGAGACGTGGGCCATCCCCACGCAGGCCCTGATCAACACCTGGCGCCACATGGGATACACGGCGCTGCTGATCTTCGCCGGCCTCCAGTCGATCCCGAACACCGTCTACGAGGCGGCGGCCATCGACGGGGCACGGCCCGTCCAGACCTTCACCAAGGTGACGCTGCCCCTGCTGCGTCCGGTGCTCGCTCTGGTCCTCGTGCTGACGGTCACCGGCTCGTTCCAGGTGTTCGACACCGTCGCCGTCACCACCCAGGGCGGCCCCGTCAACGCCAGCCGCGTGATGCAGTTCTACATCTACCAGAAGGCGTTCAACGAGCAGGAGTTCGGGTACGGCTCGGCGCTCGCCATGGTCCTCTTCGTCATCTTGGGCATCGCCGCATTCATCCAGATGAAGTTCCTGCGCGGCAACGAGTCGGATCTGTCCTGAGGAGAGAGAACCAATGACCGCAATCGCAACCACTCAGCCCGCATCCGAGGAGAAGACCCGCAAGCGGGTCAGCCCCGGCCGGATCGTCGCCTGGGCGGCCCTGATCTTCTTCATCTTCGTCAGCCTCGCCCCGTTCTACTGGGTGCTGCGCACCTCGTTGTCGACGAACGCGGCGCTGGCGGCGAACTCGTCGAGCCTGCTTCCCGCGGGCTTCAGCCTCGGCGCCTACAAGCGCGTGTTCGGCCTGCAGACCGCCGCCGAGGCGATCGCGCAGGGCGGCTCCGGCGCGTCGATCAACTTCTGGGCGTTCATGGCGAACTCGTTCATCTTCGCCACCGTGACGACGGCCGCGGCGGTGCTGTTCAGCTCGATGGCCGCCTACGCGTTCTCGCGCCTGCACTGGAAGGGCCGCGACAAGGTGTTCGCCCTGTTCCTCGCGACGGTGCTTGTCCCGCCGATCTTCACCGCGCTGCCGAACTTCCTGCTCGTGCGCAGCCTCGGCCTGCTCGGCACGCACCTGGGCATGATGCTGCCGTACCTCTTCATGACCCCCTTCGCCATCTTCTTCATGCGCCAGTTCTTCCTGGGCATGTCGCGCGAGGTGGAGGAGGCCGCCATGCTCGACGGCGCCAAGCAGTGGCGCATCTTCTTCCAGATCGTGCTGCCCCAGGCCTCCGCGCCGTTGGCCACGCTCGCGCTGCTCACCTTCATGCAGCAGTGGAACGAGTACTTCTGGCCGCTGCTCGTCTCCAACGAGAACACCCGTGTGCTCACCGTCGGGCTGGGCGTCTTCAAGGCCTCCACCCCGCAGGGCGCTCCCGACTGGTCCGGCCTGATGGCCGCGACGCTCGTGTCGGCCACCCCGGTGCTGATCCTGTTCTTCCTGTTCGGGAAGCGGATCGTCAACTCCATCGGCTTCAACGGCACCAAGTAACTCACCAAACACCCCACACCCATCGACTCGGAACTTCCACGAAAGGAAACAATCATGAAGAACACCCTGCGAATCGGCGCGGCCGTGGCCGCCGCCTCTGCACTCGCCCTGACCGCCTGCGGCAACGGCGGCGGCAACGGCGCGGCCAGCGGAGAGATCAGCTACTGGCTCTGGGACGCCAACCAGCTGCCCGCCTATCAGCAATGCGCCGACGACTTCGCGGCGGCCAACGAGGGCCTCACCGTGAAGATCACCCAGTCCGGCTGGGACGACTACTGGAGCAAGGTGACCAACGGCATGGCCTCGGGAGAGATGGCCGACGTGTTCACCAACCACCTCGCCAAGTACCCCGACTTCGTCAAGACGAAGCAACTGCTGGCCATCGGCGAGGACAACGTCGACATGAGCTCCTACCAGGCCGGCCTGGCCGACCTCTGGGTGGGCCAGGACGGCACGCGCTACGGCCTGCCGAAGGACTGGGACACCATCGCGCTGTTCTACAACAAGGCCATGATCGCCGACGCCGGCATCTCCGAGGACGAGATGAACAACCTCACCTGGAACCCCCAGGACGGCGGCACCTTCGAGAAGGCCATCGCGAAGCTGACCGTCGACAAGAACGGCAAGCGCGGCGACGAGGCGGGCTTCGACAAGAACAACGTCGAGGTGTTTGGCCTTGGTTACCCGGCCTCGGGCGCGGGCATGGGCCAGACGGAGTGGAGCTGGTTCGTCGCGACCACCGGCTGGCGGCACACCGACCAGAACCCGTGGGGAACGAAGTACAACTTCGACGATCCGCGCTTCCAGGACTCCATCGCCTGGTGGGCCGGACTGATCGAGAAGGGCTACATGCCCAAGCTCGAGACCACCATCGGCGCCTCCATGAACGACAACTTCGGCGCGAGCAAGTCGGCCATCAACGCCAACGGCTCGTGGATGACCAACGCCTACTTCGACTACGAGGGCATCGAGGTCGGCCTGGCGCCCACCCCGGTCGGTCCCGAGGGCCGCGCGTCGATGTTCAACGGCCTCGCGGACTCGATCTGGTCGGGCACCAAGAACGCCGAGAACGCCGCCAAGTGGGTCGACTACCTCGCGTCGCCGGCCTGCCAGGACGTCGTCGGCGAGATGGGCGTCGTCTTCCCGGCCATCGCGAGCGGCACAGAGAAGGCTTCTGCGGCCTTCAAGGCGAAGGGCATCGACGTGACCCCCTTCACCATGCACGTCGAGGACG
>CAYVWO010000243.1:4093-4478 GCA_964455495.1 uncultured Tessaracoccus sp. | reverse complement strand
CAGCGTCTCCCGGCTGCTGACCGCCTTCCAGCCAGACGTCGTGCACCTCGCGGCGTCGACTCCGTCCGCTTTCATCCCGGCCGCCGCAGCGCCGCGCTCCGCGAGCGCCTGGCCCCGAACGGGGAGCGCCTGATCGGCTACATGGGTCGGCTCGCGTCCGAGAAGCGCGTCGAGGACCTTGCCGCCATCGCGGACCTGCCCGGCACGCGCCTCGTCGTGATCGGCGACGGCCCGCAGCGCGCGCAGCTGCAGGCCCTGCTGCCCCGGGCGGTGTTCCTCGGCCAGCTGACCGGCGACGAGCTCCCCGTCGCGCTCGCCTCCCTCGACCTCTTCGTCCACCCCGGCGAGCTGGAGACGTTCTGCCAGGCCATTCAGGAGGCGAAGG
>CAYVWO010000243.1:0-4083 GCA_964455495.1 uncultured Tessaracoccus sp. | reverse complement strand
CCCCCGCCGCGGCGGACCGATCGACCTGGTCGACCCGTCGCGCACCGGCTGGCTCTACCGCCCGGGCGACCTCACGGCGCTGCGGGCCCACACCCAGGACCTGATCGGCGACGACGCGAAGCGCCACGCGTTCGGCGAGGCCGCCCGGGCCTCGGTCGAGGGCCGCACCTGGGGCCGGATCTGCGACGAGCTCCTCGGCCACTACCAGAAGGCGATCGGCATGTCCGTCCGAGGCGGGATGCTCGTCGCCTGACCGCCCCTTGAGCCGTGCCGCACGAGTCGTCCAGTCTGCTTTGGCAGTCCTGGGACAGTCGATGCTCGGCGCAGGAACCGTGGTTGCGGGAAGCCTCAACGTGGCTGCAAACGTCCACTTCTCACCGAGATCGGGATCACCGTGTACGTCAGAGTCAGCATGCTGACTCTGACGTTCACAATCCCGGGATTGTGGCCGCAGATCGAACGGAAACAGCCGCGATGATCGACCGCTCCGGCTACTCGTGCGTGTGGTAGGTGTCCTGCTCCTCGGTGAATTCCTTCACGGGGGCGAGGATATCGATGGTCTGGCCGTCGTCGAAGGTCAGCGTGCAGGCCAGTTCCTCGGAGCCGGCGGGGAGCTCGCGGGTCAGGCCCATCAGCATGATGTGCGGGCCGCCGGGAGCGAGGTGCTCGTGCTTGCCGGCAGGGACGACGATCCCGTCCTCGGACTTCTTCATCACCATCTGGCCGTCGACCTTCTCCATGACATGGAGCTCGGTCGAGGCGGCGACGTCGCCGCAATCTGCGGACTTCAGGACCCGGTCGTCCTTCGTGGGGTTGGTGAGGCTCACGAACACCGCGGTCATCTCCGGCATCTCGGCGCCGTCGGTGGTGCGCACCCAGGGATCGGCCGCAAGCACGCCCGGGGCCTCCGCCGCAGGTGCTCCCCCACAGCCGCTCAGCCCCAGGATCCCGACCACGACCACCACCGCGCAACGTCTCACGCCCCCAGACCCTACCACCTCGTCGCCAAGCCCAGCCTGACGGATAAGTCACGCCCCAGCTTGACGGACAAGTACTGTCACATCGGGATTCGGGGAAATGGCGGGGTGCAGATCGCATCTTGGTGGAGTTTTCCGTCGGTTCGCCCCGAGACCGGGCCGCAGGCGCGCGCCGACTAGACTCCGGGGCATGTCCACCGTCTCGCGCCGCGGCCTGCTCGGCTACGCCGGGGCCACCGGCGTCGGGGCCGCCGCGGGGTTCGCGGGCGGCTGGGCAGCCAAGCCGGCTCCCGCTGCGGAGCGGCACCAGGTGCTGAACCAGCGCTACGCGCCGCACGGCGTGCACCAGCCCGGCATCCTCACACCCACGGCCGCCGCCAACCAGCTCGTTGCCCTCGATCTTCTCCCCTCCACGGATGCCGCCGCGCTCGGGCGGCTGATGCGGTCATGGACCGGGCTGATCGAGGCGCTGATGGAGGGGCGCCCGACGGCGGGCGACACCCTCCCGGACCTGGCCCAGGAGGCCGTCTCGATGTCCGTCCTTGTCGGCTACGGGACGGGCGTGTTCGCCCTGCCGGGGCTCGAGGCCAAGCGCCCCGCGGGCTTCCAGGACGTCCCCCCGATGGCCCACGACGAGTTGGACGAGCGCTGGAACGGCGGCGACCTCCTGCTCTGGGTCTCCGCCGACGACGGCACCAGCGTCGACTACGCCGTGCGCCGCCTCGTGGCCGACGCCGCCCCGTTCGCGCGCCGACGGTGGGCGCAGACCGGGTCCTGGCGCGGTTTCGACGGCGACGGCAAGGCCGTGACCGGGCGCAACCTGTTCGGCCAGGTCGACGGCTCGGGCAACCCCGACGGCGAGCAGCTCGACGCGGCGCTGTGGTCCGCCGACGACTGGCTGGCCGGCGGGACGCAGCTCGTCGTCCGGCGGATCGAGATGAACCTCGACACCTGGGACGAGCTGACCCGCGACCGGCAGGAGTCCGCGATCGGGCGCAACCTCGCCGTCGGCGCCCCCCTCACCGGAGAGGCCGAGGCCGACGACCTCGACCTCGACGCCACAGAGGACGGCGTGCCCGTGATCGCGCTCGACGCGCACGCGCGCCGCTCACACCCCGACGCCAACAACGGGCGCAGGATGCTGCGCCGCGGCGTGAACTACACGCACGAGGAGTGGAGGGACGGCGAACAGCGCGCGACGGCGGGGCTCATCTTCTGCGCCTTCCAGGCGAGCATCGCCGACCAGTTCATCCCGGTGCAGCGCGCGCTCGACGACTCGGACGCGCTCAACGAGTGGACAACCGCCATCGGGTCCGCGGTATTCGCCGTCCCGCCCGGCTACGCGAAGGGCGGCTGGGTCGGCGAGACGCTGCTGGGCTGAGGCCTAGCGCCCGACGAGGTCCGCGATCGTCTCCGGCAGCAGCGCGGCGAGCCGCTCCGGCGGGTAGGGGCCGGGGTTCCGCGCGGCCGTCATCGCCTGGATGCTCGCCCCCGCGACGCCCGCCTGCCAGGCGGGAAGACCCGCGGCGAGCAGCGCCCCGCAGATGCCGGCGAGCACATCGCCCGAGCCCGCCTGCGCCGTCCAGTGCGGCCCCGCGACGGCGATCGTCACCCGCCCCGCGGGCTCGGTCACGTACTGCGTCGCGCCCTTGAGCAGCACCGTCGCGCCCGTTGCCCGCGCCGCCTCGCGGGCGCAGGAGATCGGGGCGGCCTCGACGTGGGCACGCGAACAGCCGAGCAGCCGGGCCAGCTCCCCGGCGTGCGGGGTCAGCAGCCAGCCGTCGAGGCGCCCGTTCGGCAGCGCGTACAGCGCGTCAGCGTCGATCACGGCGGGAAGCCCCACCTGGCGCGCGTGGGCGACGCGCCCGGAGGCCTGGTCGTCGTCGCCCCACCCCGATCCGAGCACCACGGCCTGCGCGCGGCCCTCGCCGAGCACCACGCTGGGGTGGCGGGTCAGGATGAGGCCGCCCGCGACGCGGCCGGTGTAGCGGACCATGCCCGCGCCGGCGTGCAGGGCGCCGGTCAGGCCGAGGATGGCCGCGCCTTGGTAGGCCTGGGAGCCGACGTCCATGGCGACGACCCCGCGCGAGTACTTGTCGGACCCGCCGTCGGGGACGGGCCACCAGCGCGCGATGTCGGACTCCTCGGCCTGCCGCACCGTCGTCTCGGGGACGGGAACGCCGATGTCGGCGACGTGCAGCCGGCCGCAGCGCGCGGCCGCCGGCTGCTCGACGTGGCAGGGCTTGGGGGCGGCGAACGCCACGGTCGCGGCGGCGCGGAAGCTGGGGTGGGCGGCGCAGGAGTCGGCGGCGAGGCCGCTGGGCAGGTCGACGGCGAGCACGGGAACCTCGGCCGCGGCGCAGGCGTCGGCGAACGTCTCGACCGTGCGTGAAAGCCCCGCCCGGGAGCCGAGGCCCGCGACGGCGTCGATCACGAGCGCGCAGTCGGCGAGCGCCTCCAAGGCCCCGAGCGCGTCGACCTCCTGGCAGCCGGCCGCACGGGCGGCCGCGAGCCCGCCCCCGTGGGCGCCGCCGAAGGCGCACCAGACGAGGACCGAGCGATGCTCGGCGAGCTTGGCGCCGGCGAACAGCCCGTCGCCGCCGTTGTTGCCCCGCCCCGCGACGACGAGCACCTGCCCCGTCGGCGCCAAGTCCCTCGCGACGCGCGCGACGGCCGCCGCCGCGCGTCCCATCAGGTCCGCATCGGGCTGGAAGGCGAAGACCCTCGCCTCGGCGGACCGCATCTCGGCCGCCTGCACGATGGTCCTCATGCCTCGCACACCACCATCGCGGTGGCGAAGCCGCCGTCATGGCTGATGGTCAGGTGCACCGTGCCGATCCCCAACTCGGCGATCCGCGCGGCGACGGAGCCGTCGGCCCGGAAGCGCGGCGCACCGTCGGCGTTCTTGACCACCTCGCAGTCGAGCCAGCGCATCCCGCCCGGAGATCCGAGCGCCTTGGCCAACGCCTCCTTCGCGGAGAACCGCGCGGCCTGCGACTCGATGCTGAGCTCCCGCTCCGCGGGTGTGAGCAGCCGCTCCGCGAGCCCTGGTCGTCGGTCCAGCATGGCTTGGAAGCGTTCGATGACGACGAGGTCGGTGCCGATG
>CAYVWO010000242.1:891-4536 GCA_964455495.1 uncultured Tessaracoccus sp. | reverse complement strand
GCCTGGCTGTAGAGCATCGAGAGCTCCGCGCGCTGGATGAAGGCGAAGTCGCGGTCGACGACGGCGCCGTGGCCGGGGACGAAGATCGTCGAGGCCGACGTCGCCCCCAGGACGCCGTCGAGGAACGTCGGCCAGTTGCCGAGCGCGGTCTTCTCGTCGAACTGCGGGTCGGCGCCCTCCTCGAGCAGGTCGCCGACGAACACCGTCGACGCGGTGGGCACGAAGATCACGACGTCGGAGTCGGTGTGGGCCGAGCCGAAGTTGATGATCTCCACGCGCTGGCCACCCAGGTCGAGCGAGACCGCGACGGCGAGGGCGCGCGTCACCTCGACGCTCGTCAGGTTCTCGTGCGCGACGACGGACACCTCCCCGGACGCGCGCACCCCGTCGAGCCCGCCGACGTGGTCGTGGTGGTCGTGCGTCAGGACCACGTGCGTGACGGGGACGCCCGTGAGTTCCTCCGCGGACGCGCGGACGTCCGCCCCCTGCTCCGCGGTGTTCCCGGTGTCGACGAGCAGGGCGCCGTCGTCGCCGACGATCAGGCCAACGTTGACGCGGTGGGGCTCCAACGCCGCGACGAACACGCGGTCGGCCACGGGGGTCCAGGTCACTGACATGGGAACATCCTAGGCAACGGTATGCTGGCACTCGACATCGACGAGTGCCAGTGCGAGAGGAGGCGACAATGCTCGACGACCGCAAGCTCGAGGTGCTCCGCGCAATCGTGACCGACTATGTCGCCAGCCGCGAGCCCGTCGGCTCGAAGGCCCTCGTGGAACGGCACCGGCTCGACGTCTCCGCCGCCACCGTGCGCAACGATATGGCGGCGCTGGAGGAGGAGGGCTACATCACGCAGCCCCACACCAGCGCCGGCCGCATCCCCACAGACAAGGGCTATCGCCTGTTCGTCGACAGGCTGGCGCAGATCAAGCCGTTGTCGTCCGCGGAGCGCACCGCCATCGCGGCGTTCCTCAACGGGACGGCCGACGTCGACGACCTCATGGCCCGCACGGTGCGGCTGCTCGCGCAGCTCACCCGCCAGGTGGCCATCGTGCAGTACCCGGTGGCGCAGCGCGCCGTCGTCCGCCACGTCGATCTCGTGCCGCTCACCACGCACCGCCTGCTCGTGATCGTCGTCCAGTCCACGGGGCGGGTCGACCAGACGATGCTGGAGATCGCCAACCTCGACGACGACCGCCTGCAGGGCGTCCGCTCCCGGATCGCGCAGGCCATCGTCGGACGCACGGCCGCGGAGGCGGCCGGCGTTCTCGGGGTGCTTCTGGAGTCGATCGCGCCGGAGGACCGCCCGTTCGCGGGGCCGGTCCTCGCCGCGGTGCTTGAGGCGATCGCCGCGGAGCCCGCCTCCCAGGTGGTCGTGGCCGGCGTCCCGAACCTGGCCGGCGGTGTGTTCGAGGCGAACCTTCGCCCGCTGCTCGAGGCGCTGGAGGAGCAGGTCGTCCTGCTGCGCCTGCTCGGCGAGTACGCGGGCGAGGACGTGACGGTGCGGATCGGGCAGGAGAACGCGGCGCAGCCCTTCCAGGCCAGCAGCGTCGTCGCCACGGGCTACGGCGCAGACTACGGCTCCAGCCTGGGCATCGTCGGCCCCACCCGCATGGACTACCCGTCGACGATCGCGGCCGTCCGCGCCGTGGCAAGGTATGTGAGCAGATTCCTCATCGAAGGCTGACAAAAAGAAGATATGAGCAAGGACTACTACGACATCCTCGGCGTCGAGCGCGACGCCACCCCCGAGGCCATCAAGAAGGCCTACCGTCGGCGCGCCATGAAGGTGCACCCCGACGTCGCCCCCGACGATGAGCAAGCCGCCGAGAAGTTCAAGGAGCTCAGCGAGGCCTACGAGGTGCTGAGCGACCCGAACAAGCGCGCCGTGTTCGACCGCGGCGGCGACCCGATGGGTCCCGGCGGCGCGGGCTTCTCCGGCTTCGGCGGCGGGTTCGCGGGAGGCTTCGACTTCTCCAACCTCGTCGACGCCATGTTCGGCGCAGCAGGCTCCCGCGGCCCGCGCTCGCGCGTGCGGCAGGGCCAGGACGCGCTGGTCCGCGTCAGCCTGACCCTCAGCGAGGCCGTTTTCGGTGTGACGAAGCCCGTCAAGGTGCAGACCGCCGTCGTGTGCCCGAAGTGCTCCGGCAAGGGCGGCGAGCCCGGCTCCGAGCCGGTCACCTGCGGCACCTGCGACGGCAACGGCGAGGTCACGCAGATCCAGCGCAGCTTCCTCGGCGACATCCGCACCAGCCAGGCCTGCCCGACCTGCCGCGGCTTCGGCACCATCATCCCGCGCCCCTGCGGCGAGTGCTCCGGCGAGGGCCGCGTCCGCACCGCGCGGACGCTGCAGGTCAAGATCCCCGCGGGTGTCTCGACCGGAATCCGCATCCACCTGGAGGCCCAGGGCGAGGTCGGCCCCGGCGGCGGCCCCGCCGGAGACCTGTACGTCGAGCTTGCGGTCGCCGAGCATGACACGTTCCGCCGCGACGGCGACAACCTCGAGATGGTCGTGAAGCTGCCCATGACCGCGGCAGCGCTCGGCACGACGGTCGACGTGGCGACGCTGGAGGCGGAGTGGGAGAAGTCCGACCAGGCCGACCGCACGGTCGCCGTCGAGGTGCCCGCGGGAACGCAGTCCGGGACGCGCGTCTCGATCAAGGGCCGCGGCGTTCCGCGCCTGCGCGGCGGCGGCCGTGGTGACCTCGGCGTCACGCTGCTGGTGCAGACGCCGACCAAGCTCGACGACCGCCAGCGAGAGCTGCTGCGCCAACTGGCCGACGCGCGCGACGAGGCCCGCCCGGCCGCCGTCGCCGCGAAGGGCCAGAAGGGCGTGTTCGGCAAGCTCTCCGAGTGGTTCTCGTGACCGATCCCCTCTTCCTCGCCGACTTCGACGAGACGGTCGCGCCCGGCGCGCGGGTCGTCGTCGAGGGTGAGGAGGCCCACCACGCGGCCGTGAAGCGGCTGACGGTGGGGGAGTCGGTGCTGCTCTCGAACGGGCGCGGCCTTGGCGTTCGCGGCGTCGTCGCGGAGGCGTCCAAGCGCTCGTTCGCTGTCGAGGTCGCCTCGGTTCTCGCCGACCCCGGACCCGCGCTCACCTGGACCGTCGCCCAGGCGCTGGCCAAGGGAGACCGCAGCGAGTTGGCCGTGCAGCTGGCCACCGAGGTCGGCGCGCGGCGCGTGCTGGCGTGGCAGGCGTCGCGCTCCATCGTGCGCTGGCAGGGCGACCGGGCGGCGAAGTCGCTGGAGCGCTGGCGGTTGACCGCCCGCGAGGCGGCGAAGCAGTCGCGTCGGCTGTGGACCCCCGAGGTCGAGCAGGCGGCGACGGCGGGCGTCGTCGCCGCGATCGAGGCGGCGGATGTCGCGCTCGTGCTGCACGAGTCCGCGGAGAGCCACATCGCCGATGTCGCCCTCCCCCCCGCGGGGGCCGGACTCATCGTCGTCGGGCCCGAGGGCGGGATTTCCGACGATGAGCTGGCCCGCTTCGTCGCCGCCGGCGCGGTGCCCGTGCTGATCTCCGACGGCGTGCTGCGGACCTCCTCCGCGGCGGGCGTCGCGCTGGGTCAGCTCGACGTGATCGGAAGGCGCGCGTGAGCTTCGACGTCACCCACCGCCTGGAGGGCGCGCGCGGGCGCGCGGGCGTGA
>CAYVWO010000242.1:0-881 GCA_964455495.1 uncultured Tessaracoccus sp. | reverse complement strand
GACGGCGTGCTGCGGACCTCCTCCGCGGCGGGCGTCGCGCTCGGCCAGCTCGACGTGATCGCGCGCCTCTCGGCGGCGCGCGCATGAGCTTCGAGGTCACCCACCGCCTGGAGGGCGCGCGCGGGCGCGCCGGCGTGATCCGCACGCCCCACGGCGACGTCGAGACGCCCGCGTTCGTCGTCGTCGGCACGAAGGCGACGGTCAAGGCCGTAGTGCCGGAGGCGGTCGCGGACCTCGGCGCGCAGGCCGTCCTCGCCAACGCCTACCACCTGTACCTGCAGCCGGGCGCGGACCTGATCGACGAGGCGGGCGGGCTCGGCCGGTTCATGAACTGGACCGGACCGACGTTCACGGACTCGGGCGGCTTCCAGGTGATGAGCCTGGGCGCCGGGTTCAAGAAGGTGCTCGCGATGGACACTGGCGGGTTGCAGGACGACGACGTGATCGCCGAGGGCAAGACCCGGATGGCGCACGTGGACGAGGACGGTGTCACCTTCAAGTCGCATCTCGACGGCACGTTGCACCGGTTCACGCCCGAGGTGTCGATGGGCATCCAGCATCAGCTGGGCGCCGACATCATGTTCGCGTTCGACGAGCTCACGACGCTGATGAACACGCGTGCCTACCAGGAGGCGTCTGTGGAGCGGACGCACCGCTGGGCCGTGCGCTGCCTCGCCGAGCACGCGCGCCTCACCCGGGAGCGCGCCGACAAGCCGTATCAGGCGCTGTTCGGCGTGATCCAGGGCGCGCAGTATGAGGACCTGCGCCGCCAGGCCGCCCGCGGGTTGGCTGAGCTTGAGGTCGACGGGCAGATGTTCGACGGCTTCGGCCTCGGCGGGGCGTTGGAGAAGGAGAACCTGGGCACGATCATCGGCTGGATG
>CAYVWO010000241.1:0-4573 GCA_964455495.1 uncultured Tessaracoccus sp. | reverse complement strand
CCATGGGCAGAGCCACCAGCCTTTCGACGCCGTAGCGGTCGACTTCGTCGACGCAACCGGCTCAAGGAGCGGGCGGTGCGCTAGTCTCGGAAGCGATCAGAGGAGGCATCATCGACCGCATCACGCTGACCGGGCTGACCGCGACCGGCTATCACGGGGTGTTCCCCGAGGAGCGCAGGCAGGGGCAGCCGTTCGTCGTCGACGTGGTCCTTGAGCTTCCCCTGGAGACGCGTTCCGACGCGCTCGCAGACACCGTCAGCTACGCGGATGTGGCCGACGACGTGGAGGCGATCATCACCGGCGAGCCGCGCGATCTGATCGAGACGGTGGCCGGGGAGATTGCCGACACCTGCCTGGAGCATGGCAAAGTGGAGCGCGTCACGGTAACGGTGCACAAACCCCGGGCGCCGCTGAGCCAGAGCTTCGCGGATGTCTCGGTAACGATCAGTAGGAGTAAATAAGTATGTCCAACGGCCCCTTCGAGATCGACGTCGACACCCTTGGCAACCTCCGCCCCATCTCGAAGGTCGTGCTGAGCCTCGGGTCCAACATGGGCGACTCCGCGACCATCCTGCAGGAGGCCGTCGAGTTCCTCGCCGACACCCCCGACCTTGCGCTGGTCGACGTGTCGCCGGTCTATCAGACGACGCCCGTCGGCGGCGGCCCGGCGCAAGACGACTTCCTGAACCTCGTCGTCGTCGCGGAGACCACGCTCGAGCCGCTGACCATCCTCGACCGGTGCGGCGCGATCGAGCAGAACTTCGGCCGCACGCGCGAGGTCGTGGGCGGGCCCCGCACGCTCGACATCGACGTGATCATGGTCGGCAAGCGCATCTCCGAGGGCGACATCGAGCTTCCGCACCCGCGCGCCCACGAGCGCGCCTTCGTGCTCGTCCCCTGGCTGGACATCGACCCCAACGGCGACATCGCGGGCCAGGGGCCCATCGCCGAGCTGGTCGACGAGGTGGACACGTCACTGGTCACCCGGCGCGACGACATCGTCATCACCTTCACCGGCACCGGCTTTTGAGCGAGCGGCCCAAGCTCGGCCTGACCACCGCTCGTCAGGCCGTGGTGGCGGTCATGGCGGGCGCGGCCCTGTGCGGGCTGATCCTGCTCGCGTTCGAGGCCGCGGGCGGCTTCCCGCCCGTGGTGCCGTGGTCGGTGCCCATCGTGCTCGTGCTGCTGGCGGGAGCGGTCCTCGTCTACCGGCGGACGTTGCCGAAGCGGCGCGAGGAGCACAAGGTGAGCCCGCAGGAGGGCCTCGCCGCGGTCGCTAGCGCCAAGGCGATGATCGTCACCGGAGCCGTGCTGGCGGGCGGGCACGTCGTCTATGTGATGCGCTACATCACCCAGTTCGACGCCCCGCTGCCCTCCGCGCGCGTCATCCAGGGGGCCGTGACGATCGTCGCGTCGCTCCTGTTGGCCGGCGCGGGCGCCCTGCTGGAGCGCGCGTGCGTGGTGCGCGACGGGGAAGACGACGACGATCGGCCCGGGGGCTCCGGCGAGCAGGGCGATGGGCCCGCGGGGCGCAGCCACCCGACGGCGGCCTGATCTGCAGACACGCCGTCTGTGAGACGGGGCGGTGCGCGGAACTGGCCCTACACTTCGCGGCATGACTGGTCGTCGCGCTGCCTCGAAATCCTCTGAACGAACGGTCGCCGTCGCGATTCTCGCGATAGGCACCGTCGCTTCCCTCGCCTCGCTCCTCGGCGGCGTGTGGGTGGTTCGCGCCGGCATCGTCGTGGCCGTCGCGATGGCGCTCGCCGCGTTTTGGCTTGCCAGCCGCGAGCTGGCCGCCGAGCGCTCCCGCCACGCCACGGAGATGAAGCACGAGGTCACGCTGCGCGCGCAGCAGGCGTCGCGCTTCCACGAGGAGTCGGTGGCCATGATCGGCCGCTTCAACGCCCGCGCCGAGAACCTCCAAGCCGTGATCGCCAAGCTCCGCGGCCAGCTGGGCGCCGCCAAGAGCGAACTCTCCTCCATGCGCGGCAACGCGGTGTGGCTCCGGGCAGAGGTCGCAGAGCGCCAGGCGCGCATCGAGCAGTTGGAGTCCCGGATCGCCGAGCTGGAGGCCGAGGAGATCACCAACATCCAGAGGCTTCCCCGCAACGCGGTGCGCCCGAGCATCGACGACATCTGGGGCGAGGAGGAGCACCCCACGATGGTCGACCTCGCGAAGCTGAACCTCGACGGGCTGCCCGACCTCCGGATGCACGCCTGATCGAGGCGAAGACCCCCGGCCTGTGCCGGGGGTCTTTTGCGTTGCTACTTGTCGGCGTCGCCGACGGTGTACCCGAGGCTGGCCACGACGTCGGGCAGCTGCTTCACGCGCGCGCCCACGAGGGCGGGGCCGAGGGCGGAGAGGTTCGCGAACGACGGCGTGCGCAGGCCCACGCGCCAGGGCGTCTGGCCGCCGCGGGAGACCATCAGGCAGGACGCGATACCCCAGGGCGCCTCGATGTCGGTGACGTGCTCGCCCTCGGGCACCTTCAACCGCCGCGATAGCCTCGTGGACACCTCGCCCGGCGTCTCCGCGGCCAGGACGCGCGCAGCGCGCACCATCTCCGCGGAGGCGCCCAGCTCGTCGATCAGCACGGCGAGGCGCGCCTCCGCGTCGCCTGCGGTTCGAGGGGGAGCGGGGACGAAGACGCGGTCGTAGGCGAGGTATCCCGCGGCGCGCCGGTCGAGGTCGAGCCCGGCCGCGCGGGAAACGGGTCCCGAGAGCCCGAATCCGAGGCACGCGTCACGGCCGAGGACAGCGAGGCCGCGGAACCTGCTTGTGCCGGCGAGCGCCTGGCGGAGGGCGTCGGAGAGGCGGGCGACGTCGTCGAGGACCGGGTCGAGCGAGTCCAGCCACCCCTCGGGGGCGTCGGACGCGAGTCCGCCGACGCGGTTCAGCATGGGGTGAACCCGGTTCCCGGCCCAGGCCAGGAACCGCTCGCGGATGGCCTCGACGGCCCCCCACAGAGCGGGCGCCAGCGCGTCGTCGGCCAGGTAGCTCAGGAAGGAGAGGTGGCTGTGGGCGCGAGCGAGCTCGGCGAGCAGGGTCCGCAGCACCGAGGCCCGTGGCGGGGGAGTAAGCCGCATGGCGTTATCGAGGGTCAGCGCCAGGCCGAGTTCTCCGCTGAATGCCGCGAGCCAATCGTGCCTGTCCGCCAGCATGATCATGGAGCGGTAATCGCGCACCTCGAACAGCTTCTCGGCGCCCCGATGGCCATACCCATTTGTGACATCGGCCGAGACGATCTCGTCGCCGTCGATCTCCGCCTGAATGCGAATGAGCGAGATGCTGCTCGGGTGACGCGTCCCGAGCGAGATCGGTTCGTGGTCGGGAAGGCCCAAACCGCCGACGGTGAATGCGCGCTGAATCGTCATCGGCCTTTTTCTCTTGGTATTCGGCGGGAAATGATTGTAGGGTCTACATGATAGCTCTCAACGATATGTAGAAGGAGTCCCCTGTGGCACGAGAGATCCGCGTCATTCTCACCGACGACATCGACGGCAGCGCCGACGCGCGCGCCGTCGAGTTCTCGCTCGACAAGGCGGCCTACACGATCGACCTCAGCGAGGCGAACATCGCCAAGCTCGAGGCCGCGCTTGCGCCGTTCATCGCGAAGGCGGAGCGGGTTGGTCGCCGCAAGGCCGCTCCCGCTGGCCGCAAGCCCGTCGCGCGTTCCTCGAAGGGAGGCCTGGCCGAGATCCGCGACTGGGCCCGCGCCAACGGCTACGAGGTCTCCGACCGCGGCCGCATCCCGGGCAACGTGATGGAGGCCTACGAGGCCGCCAACTGACCCTCTGCGTGGGCCGGCGGGGCGCGAGAGCGCCCCGCCGGCTTTTGCATGTTCTCGCTCGGTGAACCATGGATCGAGTTGGTTTGGTCAGTCGTTAGTAAGCTTGTACGAGTTGCCGACGCGTGTCGTCGGTATCAGGAGGGAAGTTTCATGTTCGAACGGTTCACCGACCGGGCGCGGCGCGTGATCGTCCTGGCTCAGGACGAGGCGAAGCTGCTCAACCACAACTTCATCGGCACCGAGCACATCCTGCTCGGCCTCATTCACGAGGGTGAGGGCGTGGCCGCCAAGGCGCTGGAGTCGCTCGGAATCGCCCTGGAGGCCGTGCGCGCGCAGGTCGAGGAGATCATCGGCCAGGGCCAGCAGGTCCCCACGGGCCACATCCCGTTCACCCCGCGCGCCAAGAAGGTGCTGGAGCTTTCGCTCCGCGAGGCGCTGCAGATGAATCACAGCTACATCGGCACCGAGCACATCCTGCTCGGGCTGATCCGCGAGGGCGAGGGCGTCGCGGCGCAGGTGCTGATCAAGCTGGGCGCGGATCTCAGCCGCGTCCGCAGCACCGTGCTGCAGCTCATCACGGGCTACCAGGGCCGCGAGGCCTCGATGGCGGGCGCCCCCGAGGCCGGACCCGAGAAGGCCACCTCGCAGATCCTCGACCAGTTCGGCCGCAACCTGACGCAGGCCGCGCGCGACAACCTGCTCGACCCGGTCATCGGGCGTACGCAGGAGATCGAGCGCGTCATGACCGTGCTCAGCCGCCGCACCAAGAACAACCCGGT
>CAYVWO010000240.1:1377-4576 GCA_964455495.1 uncultured Tessaracoccus sp. | reverse complement strand
AGCCGAAGTCCTTGAGCCGATAAGAGCCAACCCTGACCAGCGACGTCGCGGGGTGCCACGAGGCCGACGTCGTGTCCCAAAACTCGGCAGACCGGTGGCTCGGCACGATCACCCGCTTGAGCGACGTCGCCACCTCACTGAGTGGCGGCAACGCCTCAACGATCTCCTCGACCGGTGAGGTCTCCAGAACAGCGATCCCAGCGTCGGCCAATAAACCGACCGGCAGCATGCCATCTACCTCGACACGGGCGAGTTCGGCATCAACGCTCGTGCGCACGACAGCGCCGGTGCCGAGCAGTTCCTTGAGTTGCTCCACCAGCGCGCTGGAGCGCGACCCGATGAGCACCCATAACCCGTCACCCGTCGGAACGAGCGTGGACGTGTTCACCGCCCATTCGGTCACCTGGAGATAGTCGTCCCTGGCTACATCCACATGACCGACGACTTCAAGCCGTCGCAGGAACGAGTCCGCGAACAGGCCCGAGCCCTCGACCTGGGCGGCGATTCGCTCGAACGCCCCGAACGAGCCGGTCCCGATGTGGTTCAGCGCATCGAACGCGACCTCGAAGTCTGGCTCGTCCGACTCGACCACGGGCGGGATTACTGGGACCACGATCGTCTTGGCCGCGCGATCCTTCTTCTTCGCAGCCCAGGGGGTCCCAGCGAAGCGACGCACGAGCCCGCAGGTCATGCACTCGCCCTCAATGCTCCGCGTAGGTGCCTGGCCAGGGAGCACGGGCGGGAGCAGGAATCGGTGCATCCCGGTAATGAGACACGAGTCGCTCGCCATCGGCACGCCCACCCGAGTCTTCGCAACCGATGCGGTAGACGCGTTTCGCTCTCGGGGCACAAACTCCGGCATTGGCACTGTACCGCCGTCGCGGCGCGGTTCGAGACCCACTGTCCTCGCTCCGTTGACATGACTCGGCCACTCGGCGGGACCAGCGGTCAGCGGCCAGCGCGGCGAAGAATCAGGCGAGTAGACCAAGCGGATATCGACATCCTCGACGCGGAACTGCGGAGTGCTTGCCGATCGCAGTCGCAGGAGCGCCGTTGACGACGGCTTGTTCGTGTCGTCTACGAACATCGCGACGACGTACTCACCGTCAGTTAGCCCCTGATCCATGAGCGGAAGTACCGCGAGTTCGCCGGGCTGTAGGGACTCAGCGATGAGTTCGGCCGGGTCGATACGGGTGCCGCGGTACACACGAACGCAGACCGAGGAAGCTCCAGCGGCGAGGGCAACCGCCTCGGGTGGCTCCATCACCGACCACTTGCGAAGCAAACCAGGAAGCACGAATCCCCCACGTAGCGTCAGGCTCGTCCGCGCGCGGGGCACCAGCGGCAAGAGATCGAAGTGCAGTTGCCCGGTCGGCGCGGACACGATCTGGACGTGCTGGTAAACGACCCACCCCTCCGGCGCACCCGGGAGGTCGACAAGTTCATGCCATCCCGGTCGGGCGTGAGCCTCAAGGTGACTCTCGACACGCTGGCGCGCGTCCGACCGCGCCAGGACGATGCTGTCCTCACCGAGCGAAATGCGCTCGATCTCGACGAATGCCCCCTGAAGGTCGTCCCATCGGAGCGGAGCGACTCGCTTCGGGCGACGACCGAAGGGGCGACTCTCGTCATCCCCGAACTCGCCAGTTAGCTGCTCCCCGACGAGCGACGCAGCGCTGACTCCCTCAGCACCGGAGAGCCGCGTGGAGCCACCGGGCCCGGCGACGGTCGGGATAATCGACTCCTCGTCGGCGACTTGGAACCGGGCAATGTCCGGCCCTTCCGAGCGGTACGGGAGCATCAGGTTGAACTCAATCGACTTGCGAGGGAATGTCCGCAAGAACGCCAGCAGGCGCGTCGTGACGACGGGTCGCGCAGAGGCGACCGATTCGATCCCCGACCCATCCCATGCTTCGAGTTCGAGACAAGCGGCATTGACGATGCGCTCTCGGGCGGCCGGATCCCGCCAGAGACGAGCAAGATGCGAACTGAGGGGGAGGCTCGGAGTGGCCGTCGCATAGGGGTCCATCGCGAGACTCATGTCGTTCGGCGAGATACGCAGACCCGGGGTCATGCCCTCAATCGCGAAGAGCTCGTGGAGGCCGGCACGATCGTGTTGCCGAACGACCGCCTGCGACATCGGCAGCCCAATGAAGGCGTGACCGCCGACGGCGTAGGCCGTCGGGATTCCAC
This sequence comes from uncultured Tessaracoccus sp., assembly GCA_964455495.1. Taxonomy (GTDB): domain Bacteria; phylum Actinomycetota; class Actinomycetes; order Propionibacteriales; family Propionibacteriaceae; genus Arachnia. The sequence continues at coordinate 2,383 of CAYVWO010000240.1, read as the reverse complement.
GCTCACCTTCCCAAGCTTCAAGCCAGGAGTTCAGCGACCCCCACAGCAGATCGGCGACCCGACGATAGTCGTTCTCGACCCGCAAGTACTCGGTCGCTGGGACATGCAAGAGCCGATGTAGACGCGAGTAGTAGTTGTGGGCAGCCAGGTCGCCGTCAGCCTGCATGTGCTCGGCAGCGATCGACAGCGCCACGAGAAGGGGGAGCGCGGGCGGAGTTTCAAGCGGCGAGCGCCGATGGCGCTGCGCAGCGTCAGCCTGCCAGTGAAATGGGGCTACGCCAGCCTCGTCGACTTGAAGCGAGGACCTGACGACCGCCGACAGCCCTGCGAGCGTCCGATCCTCGAACTCAGCGGCGTCGAGCACGTTACGAACCGTATCGGCGTCCGCGAGCGCATAGACGGGTCGACCAGCCTGCGATGAGCCGAACATGACGTCGGCGATCGCCTCGCTCACGCGCTCATACTCGGAACCCAAGGCCAAACTCCCTCGCATGTCATGCAGACCGTCTAGCAACAAGGACGGGTTCTGTGCTGAGTGGCTTCGTCCTGGGAGCGCATTCCTCCCCGGCATCTGTCCGCTTGCTCGCGGAGGTGCGCTTGGCTCGCAGGGGTTCGGGGTCGGCAGTACTGGAGGAGTCGGGGTTGCCCAGCCCTTCGAGTAGGCGCTCAGCGATAGCCTTGACGACACGGGCATTGACAGCGTTGCCGAGCGCCTTGTAAGCCTCGAGGTCGGAAGTCGGCAGATGGATATCGCCGAGGCTTTGGAGTTCAGCGCACTCAGCAGGTGTCATGTAACGGCGTTCGCCAGTCAGGTTGGAGCCGAGGATAGGGACCTGTGTCTGGGTGAAGGCGATGAGGCTGGGGGACGTCGTAGGCCGCTTGATCCTGAGCCCAGAAGCACGGACCTGCAGGACGAAGTTGTCGATGTTCCGCTCCTCACCCTGGGCGTTCCATTCCATCTTCTGGAGGCTGGACTGCATCTCCTCGGGCTTCCATTGATCCAGCC
>CAYVWO010000240.1:0-1367 GCA_964455495.1 uncultured Tessaracoccus sp. | reverse complement strand
GGGTCGATCCAAGAGCGGTTGTCCTGGTAGAACTCACGGTTCTGTCTGATGAAGGTGCGCTTCCATCGGGGGAACCGGTAATCGCTATCGCGATTGGCGTGACTAGGGATCCGCTCCTTCTGTTCGTCGACCGAACATTCAAGGCTTTGGCCAAAACTGCCTTTGATGCCCATCTGACGCAAACCCCACACCGGTCGACGATCCCAGACTCCCGGCGGAGTCTCGTCCTCGTACGGATAGGTTGCGCCGAACTCCATTGACCAGATCGGGAACGAGGGCATCTTCACGGAAGCCGGCGAACGACGGAGGAAGTCCCCCCACATATCGATGGCTTGAAGTGTCTGCTCAGGAATCGCGCGAGTGGGCGGAACATCATGGCGAAGAACCGAAATGATGTCGGTCTGGTCCTTGTTCTTGGCTGGCCACTCGAAGTCTTCCAGGCCGTCGAGCGACCCAACGAAATACGCGCGGTCCCTGACCTGCGGGATGCCAAATTCGTGAGGAGAGAAGTGGTCCACTTTGACCGAATAATCCAGTGCCTCCAACAACTCGATGATCTTGCGCCGAGTGCGACCACCGTCATGCTTCAGGATGTTGGGCACATTCTCAAGGATGAAACGGCGAGGACGCTTAACGCGGAGAATCTGGTGTACTTTGAAGAAGAGGTTGCCCTGGAGGGTATCAGCGAAGCCCATTTGGTCGCCTGCCTTGGAGAACGGCTGGCAAGGAAAACCCGCAGTAAGCACGTCGTGGTCAGGGACCTCGCGTTCTATGTCTCTATCGGTCTCAAGGTCGTTGATGTCACTCCAGGGATGAATTCCATAGTTCGTCTCGTAGAGGGCGTTAAGCGTCGGCTCCCACTCGGCAGCGAACACAACTTCGCCATCGAGGTCATTGAGAGCGACATGGAAACCTCCGAGGCCAGAAAAAAGGTCGACGAACTGGAAGGTTGGTGTTGCGGCTGCCACATCGCCTCCTTGCCTGGTCGCTCCTGCCGGTGCCCGGCGAGGGTCGGCGGTCTCGCTCCCGCCGTGTCTACAAGTCTCTCAGCACCCACCGACAATCCTGAAGTCGACATGCAGTAGACGCGGAGGAGGCCATTCCGGCCGCACTTCGAACCGCAGGCCCGACGCCCTGGCGAGTCTACGTCGAGCCCTCGCGCGACCATGCGAGAGCTTCTACCGGTTCCCCCACACCTCACGCGTCTGCAGATCAAAGTCCGTACTAGTCTGTATGAAAGTGGCCAACGGCTTGTGGCATGGCGGAGTGAGGAGTGGCTGCGATGGTTGAGGAGCGGCGTGGGCCGGGGCGTCCGGCGTATGACTCGAAGCAGAAGCTGGTGGCGGCGGCGTGTGCGCTGCTGGCGG
>CAYVWO010000239.1:0-4594 GCA_964455495.1 uncultured Tessaracoccus sp. | reverse complement strand
CGCCCCTTGACGTCTTGGGTGCCGTCGTGGCTGCTGCAGAAGCGCTGATGCCCGCGTTCGCGGGACGCGGACAGGCGACCGTAGTCGACGCCCCAGGTGTCTATGCCGATGCTGGCCAGCCCGGGCTCGCGCGCCAGCGCGCGCCGGAACCCCTCGAGCACCTCCCCGTACAGGGTCTCGATGTCCCAGCGGAGCGAGCCCGCGGCGTCCGGGATGCCGCCGTTGCCGAAGCGATGCACCTCCTCGAGGGTGAAGCGGCCGCCCTCGAGCACGCCGAGGATCACCCGGCCGCTCGAGGCGCCCAGGTCGGCGGCGGCGAACGCGTGGCGGGTCACGGCGCTCACGGGAGGCGAGCGAGCTGGTCCTCGAGGTTGAAGACCTCCTCCAGCAGCACCATGCCGCGGTCGGGCGTGGTGTCGAGGCCGGCGAACAGCGGGGCCATCGAGGCCTGCCAACGGGCGTTCACCTCGGCCTCCTCCATCGCGGCCTGCGCGGCGTCCAGGTCGTCGCTCTCGACGTAGCCGATCAGCAGCCCGTCGGGGCGCATGAACAGGGAGTAGTTGTTCCAGCCGGACGCCTTGAGCGCCTGGAGCATGTCGGGCCAGACCTCCGCGTGCCGCGCCTTGTACTCCTCCAGCCGGGAGGGGTCGACGTGCAGTTCGAAGCAGTACCGGGCCACGATGCCTCCGATCGTCGATGAAAGGTTTCAACACGATCAGCCTAGGGTCGCGGGAGACCATTGACAAGCCCCCCGGCCAGGCCTACCGTTGTGCGTGAAACGATTCACGCGGATCCGCGGACCACCACGCAAGGAGGCGTCATGACCGGCTTCGACGACATCACCGGACAGCTGGAGCAGCTCGCGATCGAGGTGCCCTCCTGGGCCTACGGCAACTCGGGCACCCGGTTCAAGGTGTTCGGCCAGCCGGGCACGCCGCGCAACGTCCACGAGAAGATCGCCGACGCCGCGCAGGTGCACAGGGTCACCGGCCTCGCCCCCGTCGTCGCGCTCCACATCCCGTGGGACAAGGTCGACGACTACGCCGAGCTGGGCGAGCACGCCGCAGCCCACGGCGTCCGGATCGGGACCATCAACTCCAACACGTTCCAGGACGACGACTACAAGCTCGGCAGCCTCGCGCATGCCGACGCGAAGGTCCGCGCGAAGGCGATCGCCCACAACATCGAGTGCATCCGGATCATGGACGCCACCGGCGTGCGCGACCTCAAGATCTGGCTGGCCGACGGAACCAACTACCCGGGGCAGGACGACATCCGCGCCCGCCAGGACCGCCTCGCCGACTCGCTGGCCGAGATCTACGCCGAACTCGGCGACGACCAGCGCCTCGTGCTGGAGTACAAGTTCTTCGAGCCGGCGTTCTACCACACCGACGTGCCCGACTGGGGCACCTCGCTGCTGCAGTGCATGGCCCTGGGCGAGAAGGCGATGGTCTGCCTCGACACCGGTCACCACGCCCCCGGCACGAACATCGAGTTCATCGTCGCGCAGCTCCTGCGCGTCGGACGCCTCGGCTCGTTCGACTTCAACTCCCGCTTCTACGCGGACGACGACCTGATGGTGGGCGCGGCCGACCCGTTCCAGCTGTTCCGGATCCTCCACGAGGTCGTCCGCGGCGGTGGGTTCCCGAACCCCGACGTGGCGCTCATGCTCGACCAGTGCCACAACATCGAGAACCACATCGCCGGCCAGATCCGGTCGGTGCTCAACGTCCAGGAGATGCTGGCGCGCGCGCTGCTCATCGACCGGGACGCCCTCGCCGCGGCCCAGTCCTCCGGTGACGTCCTCGGTGCCCACCAGCTGTTCATGGACGCCTTCTACACCGACGTCCGCGGCGACCTCGCCGCGTGGCGGGAGTCCCGCGGCCTGCCGGCCGACCCGGTCAAGGCCTTCTGGGAGTCCGGCTACCAGCAGCAGATCGAGGCCGAGCGTGTCGGCGGCCAGGCCGCCAGCTGGACCTGACCCGTCGGCCCCCACCGGGCACGACACAGATCGATAACAACGATTGACACCCCCGCCTTCGACTCATACAGTCACTCTGAACCGTTTCAATCCAATGATGGAGAAGCGATGGCCGACGTACCAACGCTCGAGCTCCGAGGCGTGTCGAAGAGCTTCGGAGCTGTCGTCGCGCTGCGGGACGGGCAGCTCACGATGCAGCCCGGCTCGATCCACGCGCTCGTGGGCGAGAACGGCGCGGGCAAGTCGACGCTGGTCAAGATCATGGCCGGGCTCTACCACCGCGACGCCGGCACCTTCGAGATGGAGGGGCGCCAGGTCGACTTCCGGTCGACCGCCGACGCCAAGGACGCCGGCATCGCGGTCATCTACCAGGAGCCGACGCTCTTCCCCGACCTGAGCGTCACCGAGAACGTCTTCATGGGGCGCCAGCCGGTCGGCCGGTTCGGCCGCATCGACAAGGCCGCGATGCGCGCGGAGGTGGTGTCCCTGCTCGACCGCCTCGGCGTCCGGATCGACCCCGACCGCCCCACCGAGGGCCTCTCGATCGCCGACCAGCAGATCATCGAGATCGCCAAGGCCATCTCGCTCGACGCCAAGGCGCTGATCATGGACGAGCCCACCGCGGCCCTGTCCGGTGTCGAGGTCGAGCGCCTGTTCGCCGTCGCCCGCAGCCTGCGCGACGAGGGACGCGCGCTGCTGTTCATCAGCCACCGCTTCGAGGAGGTGTTCGCCCTGTGCGACACCGTCACCGTGATGCGGGACGGCAGCTACATCTCCACCTCGCCCATCGCCGAGACGAGCGTCCCCAAAATCGTGCGCACGATGGTCGGGCGCGACGTCGACGAGCTGTTCCCCAAGCAGGACGCCGAGATCGGCGCCCCGCTGCTCGAGGTGCAGGGCCTCACCCAGCCCGGCGTGTTCCGGGACATCAGCTTCACCGTGCGTTCGGGCGAGATCGTCGCCCTCGCGGGCCTGGTCGGCGCGGGCCGCAGCGAGGTCGCGCGCGCCGTCTTCGGCGTCGACCCGTACGCCTCCGGCACGGTCACCGTCGACGGACGCCGCCTGCCGCCCGGGTCGCCCGAGAAGGCCATGCGGATGGGGCTCGCGCTCGTCCCGGAGGACCGCCGCAAGCAGGGCCTCGTCATGGACGCCTCGGTGGCCGCCAACATCACCGACGCGATCCGCGGGAAGCTGACGAGGCTGGGCCTCATCACCACCGCCCGCGAGAACGCCGCCGCCCGCGACTGGGCCGGACGTCTCGAGGTCAAGACCGCCGCCCTCGACGCCGTGGCCGGCACGCTGTCGGGCGGGAACCAGCAGAAGGTCGTCCTGGCCAAGTGGCTCGCGACCGACCCCCGCGTCCTGATCATCGACGAGCCCACCCGCGGCATCGACGTCGGCACCAAGGCCGAGGTTCACCGGATGATGTCGGAACTCGCCGGCCGCGGCCTGGCGATCCTGATGATCAGCTCCGAGTTGCCCGAGGTGCTCGGCATGGCCGACCGCGTGCTGGTCATGCACGAGGGTCGCATCACCGCCGACATCCCGCGCGACTCCGCGACCCCCGAGTCCGTCATGTTCGCCGCCACCCACGCCGAGGAGGGTGTCGCATGAGCACCGCGTCCACCGCCACCGCGACCCGGGCCGTCGAGGCCCCGGCGCGCGCCTCGTGGCTGCGCCGGCTGGCCACCTCGCGCGAGTTGGGCATCTTCCTCGCGCTCGCCCTGGTCGTCATCGCCACCACGGTGCGCAACCCGGCGTTCGTGTTCAGCCCCGACGGCTTCCGCGACCTGCTGCTGACCCCGTCGATCCTCGTCGTCGTGGCCGTGGGCCAGGCCGTGGTGATCATCAGCCGCAACGTCGACCTGTCGGTCGGCTCGATCCTCGGCCTGTCGGCTTACCTGACCGGCACGCTGTTCACCACGACCGAACTGCCGATGGTCGTGGTCATGCTCGCCGGCGTGGCGCTCGGCGCCCTGCTCGGCCTGGTCAACGGCGCGCTGGTCGCCTTCGGCCGCGTGCCCGCGATGGTGATCACGCTGGGCACCCTGTACGCCTTCCGCGGCATCAACGTCGCCTGGACCGGCAGCAACCGGATCAACGCCTCCGACCTGCCCCCGGAATTCCTCGGGCTGGGCACCCAGGCGATCTTCTCGATCCCGGTGCTGACCATCATCGCGCTCGTCGTGCTGGCCGCCGTGGCCTGCTACCTCTCCAACACCCGCGCCGGCCGCGAGTTCTACGCGATCGGGTCGGCCCCCGAGGCCGCCGAACTGTACGGCCTGGCGTCCCGTCGCCGCGTGCTGGTCGCGTTCGTCCTATGCGGCACGCTGTCGGGGCTCGGGGGCGTCCTGTACGCCGCCCGCTACGGCACGGTCAACAGCCAGGCCGGCCTCGGCTTCGAGCTGCAGGCGATCGGCGCGGCCGTCATCGGCGGCGTCGCGATCGTCGGCGGTGTCGGCACGGTGCTGGGTGCCGCGATCGGCGCCTACCTCCTGCTGACGATCGCCCGGGCCCTGCCCGTCCTCGGCATCCCCGACTTCTGGCAGCAGGCCCTCGTCGGCGCCCTGATCATCGGCGCGATCGTGCTCGACCGGGTCCTGGCCCGTCGCC
>CAYVWO010000238.1:1560-4594 GCA_964455495.1 uncultured Tessaracoccus sp. | reverse complement strand
CGACCTTCCCGGTGAGCGAACCGATCCACTGCGTGATGATCCGCCAGATGTCCTTCCGGAAGTAGACGAGCACCGCGGTCTCGGTGCCGAGCTGCGTCACCGCGGTGAACGCGGCGCCCGGGTCGCGGCCGTCGAAGAACAGTTGCCCGACGATGGACACGTGCGCGCTCGACGAGATGGGCAGGAACTCGGTGAGCCCCTGCACGATGCCGAGAACGATCGCCTGCAGCCAGTCCATGGCAACCTCCGGAAGGTAGATGAGCGTCGGCCACTCTACTGGGGGGCGGCGGATACGATTCTCCGCATGACGAAGGTGGTCTTGATCCGGCACGGGCGCTCAACGGCGAACGCCGACGGTGTGCTGGCCGGCCGCGCCGAGGGCGTCGGCCTCGACGGCGTCGGGCGAGCGCAGGCCGACGCGCTCCGGGCGGCCTTCGACGGCGTGAGGATCGCCGCCGCCTACACCTCGCCGCTTCAGCGCTGCCGCGAGACCGCGGCGCTCGCGGGCTTCCCCGAGGCCGAGCCCGTCGACGGCCTCACCGAGTGCGACTACGGCGCCTGGACCGGCCGCGCGCTCGCCGAGCTGGCCAAGGACCCGGCCTGGGCGGAGATCCAGGGGCGCCCCTCGACCGTCACCTTCCCGGGCGGCGAGGCCATGGCCGAGATGGCCCGCCGGTCCGTCGCCGCCGTCGCCGACCTCGTCTCCCGGCACGACGGAGGGGTGGTGCTCGCGTTCAGTCACGGCGACCCCATCAAGGCGATCCTCGCCGACGCCCTCGCCGTCGGCCTCGACGACTTCCAGCGCCTCCATGTGAACCCCGCGGGCGTCAGCGTCATCGAGTGGACCCGCGAGCGGCCGATGGTGCTCGCGATGAACGTCGGCGGCGGCCTCGGGGCCCTCCTCGGCGCGGCCGTCGTCCCGACCGTCGGCGGCGGCGACGTCGCGGGCGTAGGGTGAGCGCCATGTTCCTGGAGTTCGACCGGCCGGACCGCTGCATCGTCGGCACCGTCGGCCCGCCCGGAAACCGACTGTTCCTGATCCAGGTGGCTCAGGGCAGCCGACTGGCCGCGGTCGCCGTCGAGAAGCAGCAGGCGCAGCTCCTCGGGCTGCGGGTGGGGGAGGTGCTGGACCAGCTCGCCGAGTTAGGCCGCGACGTCCCGCCCGCGGGCGACCCGCTGGACCTCGGCCCGCTCGACGCGCCGGTCACCGTCGCGTTCCGCGCCTCGGCCATCGGGCTGGCGTGGGACCAGGACTCCGGCCGGCTGGTTCTCGAGCTGATCTCCGTGGACGCCGACGTCGAGGCCGACGAGCCCGACAACTCCCTCCTCCAAATCAGGCTCACGCCCGCGATGGCGCGCGAGTTCTCCGGCCGCGCGGCCGTCGTCGTCGCCTCCGGCCGGCCCCCGTGCCCCGCGTGCGGCCAGCCGCTCGACGGCGCCACGCACATCTGCCCGCGCGCCAACGGCTACCGAGGCCCGCTGTTTTCATGACCGGGCCTCAAGGGGAGCTGCGGCTGGTCGGCCGCCTCGTCGAGGCCTCGAACGGCACCTTCCTCGCCGAGGACGAGGAGGGAGCGCGCTGGGTCTACAAGCCGGTTGCCGGGGAGGCGCCGCTGTGGGACTACCCGCCCGAGACGCTGGGCCGCCGCGAGGTCGCGGCCTACGCGCTGTCCGAGCACCTCGGCCTGGGCGTCGTCCCCGAGACCGTCTGGTGCGAGGGGCCGCTGGGGGAGGGATCGGCCCAAGCGTGGATCGACGGCGAGCCCACCGACCTGGTCGGCCTGTTGCGCCCGGAGGAGATCACAGAGTCCTGGCTGCCCATCGTCGCGGGCACCACCGAGGACGGCGCGACCGTCGTGCTCGCACACCGCGACGACCCGCGCCTCCGCCGCGTGGCGCTGTTCGACGCGCTGCTGGGCAACTCGGACCGGAAGGGCGCCCACCTCATCGCCGACGGCGAACGCGTGCTCGGCGTCGACCACGGCGTGAGCCTGCACATCGAAGAAAAGCTCCGCACCATTCTCTGGGGCTGGGCTGGGGACCCGCTGACCGACGACGAGCGCTCCATCCTGGCGCTGGCTAGGGACATCGCGGCGCCGCTCGCGCCCGGTCTGGCGGAGGCGGAGTGGCAGGCGCTGCGCGACCGCGCGGCCGCGATCCTGGCCGCGGGCGAGCTTCCCGCCCCGTCCGGCCGCTGGCCCAGCATCCCCTGGCCCCCGTTGTAACGGGTAGGTTTGCGCCCATGTATGCATGGGCTGATGTCGCCGTCCCTGGCCTTTCGCCGTCGTCGGAGGAGGTCCCCGAGGGGCTCAGCCTCTACGACACAGCGACGAGGCGGGTCGTCCCCGTCGGGCCGAAGGACGATGTCGCCCGCATGTACGTCTGCGGCATCACGCCCTACGACGCCACGCATCTCGGCCACGCGAACACGTACGTGACCTTCGACCTGATCAACCGCGCCTGGCGCGACCTCGGGCTCGAGGTCAACTACACGCAGAACGTGACGGACGTCGACGACCCGCTGCTGGAGCGCGCGGCGGCCACCGGTCAGGAGTGGGAGGAGCTGGCTGAGGACCAGACCGAGCTGTTCCGCAGCGACATGGTCGACCTGCGGGTCATCCCGCCGGACCACTACATCGGCGCCGTCGAGTCCATCTCGTGCGTCGTCGAGCTGATCGAGCACCTGTTGGGGAGCGGGCTGGTCTACCAGGTCGACGACGACGAGCACCCCGACTGGTACTTCAACTCCGTCGCGGCGCCCGGGTTCGGCGGCATCTCGCACCTCGACGAGGACGCGATGATCCCCGTGTGCGCGGCCAACGGCGGCGACCCGGAGCGCCCCGGCAAGCGGCACCCGCTCGACTGCCTTGTCTGGCGCTTCGCCCGTCCCGACGAGCCCAGCTGGAGCTCGCCGCTCGGCGCCGGCCGGCCCGGCTGGCACATCGAGTGCACCGCGATCGCGCTGCGCTACCTGGGGGCGAACTTCGACGTGCAGGGCGGCGGCCGCGACCTGATCTTCCCGCACCACGAGATG
>CAYVWO010000238.1:0-1550 GCA_964455495.1 uncultured Tessaracoccus sp. | reverse complement strand
CCGAGGGCATGGTCGCCGCCGGGGAGCCATTGGCCGAGGCGTTCGTGCACTCCGGCATGGTCGGCCTGCATGGCGAGAAGATGAGCAAGTCGAAGGGGAACCTGGAGCTGGTCAGCCGCCTCCGCCACGCGGGTGGCGACCCGATGGCCATCCGGCTCGCGCTGATGAACCACCACTACCGCTCGGATTGGGAGTGGACCCCCGAGCAGCTCCCCGCCGCCGAGGCGCGCCTCGCCCGGTGGCGCGAGGCCGTCGCGCGGGGAGCCGGGGCCCCGGCCGAGCCGCTGATCGCGGAGCTGCGCCGCGCGCTCCGCTCGGACCTCGACGCCCCGGCCGCGCTGGCCGCCGTCGACCAGTGGGCCGAGGCCTCGCTCGCGGGGGGCGACGACACGGCCGCGCCCGCACGGGTGCGTGCCGCCGTCGACGCGTTGTTGGGGATCGCGCTCTGACCGATAGGCGGAGGCGCGATCTCTCGCGATAGGCGGAGGCGTGCTCTTTGGCGATAGGCTGGGGCATCGTGAAGACGTTCGACCAGCTCTTCGAGCAGCTCTCTGAGACCGCCCGCACCCGGCCCGAGGGGTCCGGCACCGTCGCCCGCCTGGATGCGGGCGTGCATGCGATCGGCAAGAAGATCGTCGAGGAGGCCGCCGAGGTGTGGATGGCCTCCGAGCACGAGTCCAAGGAACAGGCCGCCGAGGAGATCAGCCAGCTGCTCTACCACCTCCAGGTGATGATGCTGGCCCTCGACCTGGACCTCGACGACGTCTACCGCTACCTCTGATACCTCTGACAAGGGTGAACACTGTGACCAGTGACCGACTGCTCCGCATCGCCGTCCCCAACAAGGGCGCCCTGGCCGAACCCGCCGCCGCCATGCTGCGCGCCGCGGGCTACCGCCAGCGCACCGACCCCAAGGACCTGACGCTGATCGACGCGGACCACGGCGTCGAGTTCTACTACCTGCGCCCCCGCGACATCGCCGTCTACATCGGCCGCGGCGACCTCGACCTCGGCATCACCGGCCGCGACATGCTGCTCGACTCGGGCGCGGAGGCCACGGAGATCATGCAGCTCGGCTTCGCCGGCTCGAGGTTCCGCTTCGCCGCCGTCGGCGGCTCCCAGATGACCGTTGCTGACCTGCAGGGCAAGCGCATCGCCACCTCCTACCCGGGCCTGCTCGAGGCGTACCTCGCCGAGCAGGGCATCGAGGCCGACCTCGTCAAGCTCGACGGGGCGGTCGAGTCCGCCATCCGGCTGGGCGTCGCCGACGTCGTCGCCGACGTCGTCGACACGGGAACGACGCTGCGCCGCGCGGGCCTCGAGATGCTCGACGGCGCGATCTGCACGTCGGAGGCCGTGCTCATCCAGCGCACGGGGACCGGTCTCCCGGAGGGGGCCGAGGCGCTGGAGACGCGCCTGAACTCGGTGCTGGTCGCGCAGAACTTCCTGATGATGGACTACAACGTGGCCGAGGCCGACCTGTCCGCGACGACGGAGCTCGCGCCCGGCGTCGAGGGCCCGACGGTGTCGAAGCTCCACAAGGAGGGCTG
>CAYVWO010000237.1:0-4630 GCA_964455495.1 uncultured Tessaracoccus sp. | reverse complement strand
GGCCGATCTCCGGGACCTGCTCGGTGTAGACGACGGTGCCGTCGGCGTCGACGACGACGACCGCGCGGCTCAGCAGGCCGGCGAGCGGGCCGTCGGCCATGGTGACGCCGTAGACGTCGCCGAAGTCGGTGCGGAAGTCGGAGGAGACGGTCACGTTCTCGATGCCCTCGGCGCCGCAGAACCGGCCGAGTGCGAACGGCAGGTCCCGCGAGACGCAGAGGACGGACACGCCGTCGAGCCCGGCGGCGAGCTCGTTGAAGCGGCGCACGGACATGGCGCAGACGCCGGTGTCGACCGACGGGAAGATGTTGAGGACGAGCTTCTTGCCCGCGAAGGCCTCGCTGCTCAGGGGGGCGAGGTCGCCGCCGGTGACCTCGAAGGCCGGGGCCGCGCTGCCGACCTCGGGCAGCTGGCCGACGGTGGTGACGGGGGTGCCTCGGAAGGTGATTTCAGTCATATCGCGACCCTACATGCCCCGGGTGACAGTCCGGGAGGGGTCCGCCGCGCATGGGTGGGGCATCGCCGCTGACAGCGTGATATCCCGCGTGGTGAGGGGGCTGTCGTGGTCGCCGGGGGCCGATTTCGCCGTCGGCGGAGATCGGCGGAGCCTGGTTGTGGGGGATTCGCGCGTTGTTCGGGGGGCGATCACCGAGGCGTGCTGAAATGTGCCCCTGGGTCAGGGCTTGCGCGAATACATCGATCAACTGGTGTCCGACGGGTTCACCGTCACGGACGTGCATGGCGAGGACCCCTATCTGCTGGATCCGATGGGCAAGGCCGTCGAGACCTGGCGCGACAAGTACCCCTACGACGACCTGCTGAGCCGCGAGGAGTACGAGATCGAGAAGCGGCAGCTGCAGATCGAGCTGCTGAAGTTCCAGTACTCGACCCAGGACAACGGCGAGAAGCACATCATCATCTTCGAGGGCCGCGACGCGGCGGGTAAGGGCGGCGCCATCAAGCGCTTCACCGAGCACCTCAACCCGCGCACCGCGCGCGTCGTCGCCCTCGCCGCGCCGACCGAGCGCGAGCGCGGGCAGTGGTACTTCCAGCGCTACATCCAGCACCTGCCCACCAAGGGGGAGACGGTGCTCTTCGACCGCTCCTGGTACAACCGCGCCGGCGTCGAGCGCGTGATGGGCTTCTGCACGGACGCGGAGTACGAGATCTTCATCCGCGAGGCGCCGCGGTTCGAGGAGATGCTGATCGAGTCCGGCATCACCGTCACCAAGTTCTGGTTCTCCGTCACCCAGCGCGAGCAGCGCACGCGCTTCGCCATCCGCCAGATCGACCCCGTGCGGCAGTGGAAGCTGTCGCCGATGGACCTCGAGTCGCTGGGACGCTGGGAGGACTACACCGCGGCGAAGAACGCGATGCTCAAGTACACCGACACCGAGCTCGCGCCCTGGTACCGGATCAAGAGCAACGACAAGAAGCGGGCCCGCCTGAACGCCATGCGGCTGTTCCTCGACCTGCACGACTACGACGGCAAGGACCCGTCGGTGATCAAGCCGACGGACCCGCTCCTCGTGCAGCGCGGCCGCAAGAACCGCCCGACCACGCCCGACGTCGAGAGGCTGAGCGAGATCGAGGCCGACGACTGACCGTCAGCTCATCTCGCCCAGCGCCCGGATCGCGTCGGCGAGGGGGCGCAGGTCGTTGTTGCGGACGCGCTGCGAGTTGGCCGAGGCGCTGATTGCCTCGCGGTCGGCCAGCTCCTGGTTGCCGAGGCCCTCCAGCAAGCCGGAGAGGGTGCGCAGCGCCCCCGGGCGGAGGCGGGCGAGGGTGGCGTCCAGCAGCCGGAGCAGGCCGTCGGCGGGCGGGGCGCCGTCCCCGTCGCGGACGGCCGTCCGCACGGACTCGTAGCCCGCCCGCGTCGATTGGGCGTGCACCCAGTCGATGGCCTCGCGCGCCCGCCACCACGCCGTCCCGTCCTGGATGCCGAGGTCCCCGTCGACGGTGGTCACCTCGCCGACCCCGATCCCGAAGCGCAGCTCGACCGGGGCGCGGCCGGTCGGCGTCTCGGCCCCCGCGAGGCGCAGCCGGAGTCGGATCGACGCCGTGAGCGCTGCGCCCAGCGAGCCGTAGACGCCTTGGATCTCGTCGCCGACGGTGGGTCGCAGCGGGTCGAGCGCGGGAACGTGTTCGTTGGCGTCGTCGACGGCGGCGAGCAACGCCCGGTGGAGCGCGGCCCTCTCGTGGGTTCGCGACCCCACGACGTCGGCGAGCAGCGCGACGACCGCTCCGTTCCCGTGTCCAGTCATATGAAGAGACTACCTAAAGAAGTTGTAGATGTAGATAGTTTCTTCAGTGGTTCGAGGTGTCCCGAAAATGTCGGAGGTCGCGGATAGCGTGGGGGAATGGAGATGGTGCTGAGGGGCGTGATCGTGGTGGCCTGCGCGGTGGGGGCCATGCTCGGCAACCCCGTGATCCGGGCGGTGCTGCGGCGGATAGATCCGGCTCGGAACGACGGCGACCCGGACGTCCGGCGCGCCCGCGAGAACCTCGGCCTGCTCCATCAGGAGCTACCGGGCGGGCGATGGGTCGGGGTGCTCGAACGCCTGGCGGTGTTCGCCTGCATCCTCGCGGGATTCCCGGCCGGGATCGCCGTGGTGTTGGGGGTGAAGGGGCTCGGCCGCTACGCCGAGCTGGCGAGCCCCACATCGCGCAAGGGCGAGCTTTTCATCATCGGGACATTCGCCTCGATGCTGTGGGCCGCGGCCTTCGCGGGCGGGGCCTTGCTGGGGTGGAGGGTTGTGGGGTAGGTCACGACTCGGCGAGCAGCTGATACAGCTTGCGCTTGAGCTCGTCGAGTTCCGTGGTCGCCTTGGCGATGAGCTCGGCGTCGCCCGACTGTGCGATCGCGCCGATGGCCTGGGCGGCCTGGCGCATGCTGTGGGCCAGCGCGCGGGCGGGGTCCTGCTCGTCGCCCGTGTGCTCCCACGGCGCGGGCTGCGCCGCGGCGGCCTCCGCCTCGGTCCGCCCGGCGTCGGTGATCTCGAAGACCTTGCCGCCGTCGAGCGGGCGGATCAGGCCCTCGTCCTCCAGCTGGTTGAGCGCGGGGTAGATCGCGCCCGGGCTGGGCTTCCAGTGGCCGTCGGTGCGGGCGGCCAGCTCCTGGATGATCTGGTAGCCGTTGCGCGGGGTCTCGGCGATAAGCAGCAGCGCCGCGAGCCGGACGTCGCCGCGACGGCGACGACCTCCGCGGCCCGGGCCGAAGCCCAGCGGGCCGCCGAATCCGGGGCCCCCGGGGCCAGGCCCGTCGAATCCCGGGCCGCCGAATCCCGGCCTGCCGTGTCCGCGGTGGCCGCGCGGGCCTCCGCGCCTGCCGCGGGGCTCGCCGCCGTCGGCCTCGGTAGAGAGCCGACGGTCGCGGGACGTGCGGCCATCGGTCTCGGGGAACATCTGCCGGGCGATGTCGCGCATCCGCGGTCCGGCAAAGGGGTGGTGCATGGCGTGATCCATGGCTCCTCCTGTGGTTGTGCGGCGCCCCTGTGGCGCCGTCGACAACCAGTATGCGCGACGTATCGCGATATGTCAAAGATATATCGCGATAGATTTGTTGGAAGGGTGATTCAGGTGGTCGCGGGGTCCGCCTTGCGCAGGTGCAGGACGTTGATGGTCAGCGTCAGCAGGAAGGACGAGGCGAGCGCGACGAGCATCGCGACGGTCATCCCGACCGCCGTCGTCGACACGAACGGCGCGAGGAACGCGGGCAGGTACGCGGTCGCCTCCACGCCGAAGGCGCCGACGGTGAGGCCCCCGAGCGTCGCGGAGAAGACAGCGACGGCGAAGACCTTCTTGTCGGCGAACATGAACGGATACGCGGCCTCGACGAACGTGCCGAAGAAGAAGTTGATCGGGGCGCCCGAGGCGGCGAGAGCGCGCTCGCCGGAGGTGCGCGGCTTGACCAGGTTGGCGAGCGTGATGCCGAGCGCGACCATCACGAGCGAGACCATGTCGACGGCGCCGAAGAAGCTGTGCCCCTTCTGGCTCATCTCCAGCACCACCAGCGGCAGGATCACACCGTGGTAGACGCCGCCGATGATGGCGGGCCACATGGCCAGCCCCGCGAGGGCCCCGGCCAACAGCGGGCTCACGTCCTGCGCCCACTCGATGGAGAACTTGACCCCGTCGCCGAGCAGCACGGTGAGCGGGGCCAGCACGTAGTAGACGAGCAGGCCGGGCACGAGGCCCGCGACGGCGCCCGTGACGATGTTGGCCGTCGTGGCCGGGAATCGGTGCGCGAGGGTCCAGCGGATCAGCCAGGACGCGAGGAGGCCCGCGAGGATGCCGCCGACGAGGCCGCCGAGCAGGCCGCCCGGCGCGGAGAGGATGCCCGCGACGGCGCCCGCGACGAGGCCCACCTCGTCGAGCCCGGAGACGCGCCGCGCGGCGACGGCGGCCACGACGACGGGGAGCGCCTTGATCAGGAGGTCGAAGACGTCCGTCAGGCCGTCGAGGCCGGGGATCTTGCTGAACGCCAGCACGAGGGCCAGCGCGATGAAGGCCGGGATCGAGCCCACCATGATCCCGCGGATGCTGATCCGGCGCCACGCGGGCTCGCTGCCCGACGCGGTGCTGGCCGACGAGCCGCCGAGCGCGGGCCGGTACTTGACGCCCCACAGCT
>CAYVWO010000236.1:3651-4669 GCA_964455495.1 uncultured Tessaracoccus sp. | reverse complement strand
CATGGTGCGCGCCGAGTACGTCTGGGCGACGCGCTTGCTGTTGACGTACTTGTCGCCACGGTTCTTGATCGTGTCGCGCGAGAGCGTCGCGGCGGACCAGATGTGCAGGCCGATCGCCGCCAGCAGCCCGAATCGGAAGATCCAGATGAACTGCCCGTGAGGCATGAACGGGTACAAGAGGTCGTTCTTGAGCCAGTGCGCGTAGTGATCGTAAGCCTCATAGCTGACGAACATCTTCAGGTTGCCGTACATGTGCACGAGCAGGAAGGCGATCATCGCCAATCCGGTCACCGCCATGACGACCTTCTTGATGACCGTTGATCGCAACGCTCGTTGATGAATGGTAAGTGTTGTTGCCACGGGCTCACTCTAGCCAAACGGGGTGCCCAATGTGCCAAGGGGGCAGGTTAAGCGAAGCTTCCGGGAAAACGAAATTACGCGCCTACTTACTCACGTATTTTCGCTGTTGGCAGGTGGTCTGTCGCGCCCAAGGGCGCGACGGGCCACTACGTTGCGAGGTCGGGTCGGCGGGCCGCAGTCCGCGTCTCGGCCTGCTCCCGGCGCCACCGCGCGACCAACCCGTGATTGCCGCTCAGCAGCACCTCGGGCACCTCGCGCCCCCGCCACACCGGCGGCTTGGTGTAGCTCGGATACTCAAGCAGCCGCTCGTTCCCGGCCGAGTGCGACTCCTCCGTCAGCGACTCCGGGTTGCCAAGCACCCCGGGCAGCAGCCGGACCACCGCCTCCGTGATCGCGAGAGCCGCCACCTCTCCCCCGTTCAGCACGTAGTCGCCGAGGCTGACCTCGATTACCTCGTACCGCTCGTGGCAGTGGTCGACGACGCGCTGGTCGATCCCCTCGTAGCGGCCGCACGCGAAGACAAGACGCTCCTTGACCGCCAGCTCGTAGGCCAGCTCCTGCGTGAAGGGACGCCCCGCGGGCGTGGTCACGATCACCGTCATCGGCAGCGGCGACGCCTCCTCCAGCGCGTCAAGCGCTTCGCCCCACGGCTCGGGCT
>CAYVWO010000236.1:0-3624 GCA_964455495.1 uncultured Tessaracoccus sp. | reverse complement strand
ACCATGCCCGCGCCGCCGCCGTAAGGCGTGTCGTCGACGGTGCGATGCCGGTCGTGGGTCCAGTCGCGGAGGTCGTGCACGGCGAGGTCGACGGTGCCCGCGGCGATCGCCTTGCCGACCAGGCTCAGCCGCAACGGCGCGAAGTAGTCCGGGAAGATGCTGACGGCGTCGATCCTCATTCTTCGTCCTCCAGCAGGCCCGCGACGTCGGCGAGCCGCACGTGCCCGGCGACCACGTCGACGATCGGCACCAGCGCCTGCACGAACGGCACCAAGCGCTCCTCGCCTGCGACGTCGCACACCAACACGTCCTGCGCGGGCAGGTGGGCCACCTCGGTCACCGTGCCGACGCGGGTCCCATCGTGGCCCAGCACCGCGAGGCCGACCAGCTGCCGGTCGAAGTACTCCTCGGGCTCGCTAGGGCGCTCGGCGGCGGGGACCCGCGCGTGCAGCAGCTGCCCGGTGAGCGCCTCGACGGCGGTCCGGTCCGGGTACCCGACGAGCGTCACGGCCAACCGCCCGCGGTTCCAGCGGACGCCCGCGATCTCGACCTTCCTGCCCGTGGCCCCCAGCAGCAGCTTCGCGCCGGGGAAGAACCTGCGCCCAGGCTCGTCGGTGCGCAGGTCGACGGCGATCTCGCCGCGGATCCCGACCGCGCGGCCGAACCGGCCGACGGTGACCTCGATGGTGTCGCTCATACTTCCTCCTCGGGAGACGAACGACGCCGGCCGAGCGATTGCTCGACCGGCGTCGGTGCGGTTACCAGCGTCAGTGGCGACGAGGGCGATCCACGTCGACGAAGTCGACCCGGACGCTCTCCTTGCCGGCCAGCGCGCCGATCACGGTGCGCAGGGCCTGCGCGGTGCGGCCTTGGCGGCCAATCACCTTGCCGACGTCCTCGGGGTGCACGCGCACCTCGAGGAGTCGGCCACGGCGCAGGTCCTTGTCCTTGACGGTCACGTCGTCGGGATTCGAGACGATGCCCGCGACGAGGTGCTCCAAGGCGTCGGCCAGCATGCTCACTCGCCCTCGGCGGGGGCCTCAGCCTCTTCGGCGGGGGCGGCGACGGCCTCGGCGGCCTTCTTCTTGGCCTTCGAGATAGCGGGCGCGGTGGCACCGGCGTCCTCGGCAAGGGCCTTGGCGAACTCGGCCTCGCGATCGCGACGCTCCGGCTGCGGGTCGATGCCCGACGGAGTGGTGTCGCCCGTGAACTTCTGCCAATCGCCGGAGCGCTTGAAGATGGCGACGACGGCCTCGGTCGGCTGCGCGCCGACGCCCAGCCAGTACTGCGCGCGCTCGGAGTCGACGCGGATCACGCTCGGGTCGTTCTTCGGGTGGTACAGGCCGATCTCCTCGATGGCCTGGCCGTCGCGCTTGGCGCGCGAGTCGATGACGATGATGCGGTAGTGGGGCGAGCGAATCTTGCCGAGACGCTTCAGGCGAATCTTGGTTGCCACTGGTGTGGTGTCTCCTGTTACTCAAGGTGCCTGCGGCCGCAGGCGAGTGGATGGACGCGCTGTTGCGTGTGGGGCACGCGCGGCGCAAACCTAAGGGACTCCCCCGCCCGCGTGAGAGGGCACGAACGAAGAAGGTGCAGCCGACATTGTGCCAGAGGTCCCGCGTTCCGCCCAAACACGCCGCCGTCGACGGAAAACTGCGGCCACCCGGGGATTCCGGCGTTTTCGGCCCCGCGAAGAGCATCTCGGCGCAGTTTCCCGTCCGATCCGCGCGGCACGGTTAGGCTCGGCAGGTGCAGATCTCAGCGGAGAAGTTCGAACTCCTCGTCGAGGAGGCGCTCGGCGAGCTTCCCGAGCAGCTGACCGACGGCATCGACAACCTGATCTTCGTCATCGAGGACGAGCCCGAGGACGGCTCCGACACGCTGGGCATCTACGACGGGACGGCGCTCACCGAGCGCCACCAGTACGGCTTCGGCCAGCTGCCCGACAGGATCGTCTTGTTCCAGGGCCCGCTGACGAGGATGTGCCAGGACGAGGACGAGCTGTACGACGAGATCTGGATAACGCTCGTCCACGAGCTCGGCCACTACCACGGCATCGAGGAGGAGAAGCTCCACGAGCTGGGGTGGGGGTAGTTCGGAGGGTCACCAGCCTTTCGACACGGGCGCGCGCTTCGCTTGCGGCCCGGCTCAAGGAGCGTGATGCGCGAGCTGGGATGGGGTTGACCTTTCGACACGACGCTCGGCGGGCGCCTCGCGGTCGGCTCAGGGAGCGGGACTACAGCACCCGGCCCCGGAGCACCCGGACGACGGGGCGGTACAGCGTCGAGAGGTCCACGCGCGGGTCGGCGTCGAGCACGATGAGGTCCGCGCTCGCCCCCGGGGTCAGGACGTCTGCGCCCAACCACGCGCGCGCCCGCCAACTGGCCGCGCCGAGGGCGAACTCCGCTCCCCCTACGGCCGCAAGCTCCTCGATCTCCTCGCGAATGCGGCCGTGCGGGACGACGGTGCCGGCGTCGGTGCCCGAGTACACGGCGACCCCGGCCTCGACGGCCTTCCCGATGGTCTCGCGGCGGCGCTCGTACAGGTCGGTCATGTGGGCGAAGTACGCGGGGAACTTGTCCTTGGCCGGAGCCGCGTACTGCGGGAACCGCGCAAGGTTGATCATCGTCGGCACCAGCGCGGTGCCGCGCCCGGCCATCTCGGCAATCACGTCGTCGGACATGCCGGTGCCGTGCTCGATGCAGTCGATGCCCGCGGCCACCAACTCCGCGACGGACTGCTCGCCGAAGCAGTGCGCGGTCACGCGGGCGCCCTCCTCGTGGGCGACGGCGATGGCCTGGGCGGCGATGTCGGCAGGCCACAGCGGCGCGAGGTCGCCCACCGAGCGGTCGATCCAGTCTCCGACGAGCTTGACCCACCCGTCGCCGGAGCGCGCCTCGTGGCGCACCTGCGCGACCAGGTCCTCGGGCTCCACCTCCGCGCCGAGGTTGCGAAGGTAGCGCTTGGGGCGAGCGACGTGCCGGCCCGCGCGCAACAGGCGCGGGAGGCCGTCGTCGGCCTGGACCCACCGCGTGTCCGACGGCGAGCCGGCGTCGCGGATCAGCATCGTGCCTGCGGCGAGGTCGGCCTGCGCCTGCGCCCGCGCGGCCTCGGCGCTGACCGCGCCGTCCGGGCCGAGCCCGATGTGGCAGTGCGCGTCGACCAGCCCGGGGATGATCCAGCCCTCGGAGGCGACGGTGTCGGCACCCGGGATCGGGTCGGGCTGCAGGACGCCGTCGGCGATCCAGAGGTCGACGACCTCGTCGCCGGGAAGCAGATGACCGCGAAGGTGAAGTGCGCCGCTCATGGGCTCAGCCTAGTGCGGCGCGCCGCCGCCCCGGCCGGGGGTCGGGCGATCAGAACTTGGGCTTGTTCTCGTCGAACATCCTCTGCAGCTCCGGGGGGAGCTGGAAGTCGTCCATGGTCTGGGGGATCTGCGGGGCGGCGGGCTGCTGGCCCTGCTGCGGCCGCCGCTGGGCCGGGCGCGGCGCGGGCTTCTTGCCCTTGCGCTTGCTCGTCACCGGCTTCTTGGATCCCGCGCGCCGCCCGGCGCCCATGCCCGGCATCCCCGGCATGCCTCCGCCAGCCATGGCCTCCATCATCTTGCGGGCCTCGACGAAGCGG
>CAYVWO010000235.1:0-4697 GCA_964455495.1 uncultured Tessaracoccus sp. | reverse complement strand
GGGTGCTGCGCCTCCGGCACCGGTAGCGGGCACGCAAAACAGCGCCTTGACGACCGAGGGCCAAGGCGCTGCGTTGCGGGTGTTCAGTTGAGAACGGGGAAGCTCAGAGAGCGGCGACGGACAGCGAGATGGCCGACTTGCGGTTCGCTGCCTGGTTCTTGTGGATGACGCCCTTGCTCACGGCCTTGTCGAGGGAGCGGTTGGCGACGGCGGCCAGCTCGGCGGCCTTCGCGGCGTCGCCGGCAGCGACGGCGGTGCGGACGTTGCGCACGTGGGTGCGGAGCTCCGACTTCACGGCCTTGTTGCGCTGACGCGCCTTCTCGTTGGTCTTGATGCGCTTCTTCTGGGACTTGATGTTCGCCACTTGGCAAGCCTCTTTACAGATGATGTTGGTGTACTCGGTCTGGCGTTTGCACGCGAGGATCAACCTTACCCGACCCCGTGGGACGCGGCCAAATCTGCGATGCGTGCGAGTCGGCGCCGACCGCGTGTCGAGGCGTGCGAGCCACTCAGGACGATCCTAGGTAGGCGTCTCGCTGGAGGTCGAACATCTCCTTGTACGTCCCGCCGAGGGCCATGAGGTCCGCGTGGGTGCCGCTCTCGATCAGGCGGCCTTCGTGCACGACCATGATCTGGTCCGCGAGGTACGCGGCGGAGTAGCGGTGGGAGACCATGATGGAGATGCACCCTCGCGCGGCGGCCGCCTCGCGGGCGGAGGCCGCGAACCATCGGAAGAGCTCGAACTCGGCGTGCGCGTCGAGGGCCGACGTCGGCTCGTCGAGGACCTGAAGCAGCGGCTGGGCCCGCATCCGGGACCGTGCCAGGGCGATCATCTGCCATTGTCCGTGCGAGAGGCCGGTGCCGTCGCGCTTCGCGAGCGAGGTGTCGATCCCGTCGGGCAGGCTGTCGATCAGGCTCCCGGCGCCGGCGGCGGCGATCGCGTCCTCGACCGCCGCCCGGTCATCGATGAGCGACGGCTCGCCGATCCCCACGGCCTTCCCCACCAGGAGCTGCGGCTTCATGAAGTCCTGGAATGCTCCGGTGGTGTGCCGACGCCAGGCGTGCGGGTCGACACGGGCGCCGTCGACGAGGAACTCGCCGGCCGTGGGCGTCAGCAGCCCGAGGAGCAGATTCGCCAGCGTGGTCTTGCCCGCCCCGTTCTCGCCGACGATGGCGATCAGCGACCCGCGCGGCAGGCGCAGGTCGACGTCGGTCAACACCGGCGCGTCCGATCGCGCGTAGGCGAACTCCACGCCGTCGAGGGTGATGCTCTCGCGAAGCTCACTCCGAGCGGCCGCCGGGGGCCGGGGCGCTCCGGCCCGCTCGCGCAGCCGGACGAGCGCCTGCATCGCCGACCACAGCGGGGCGACGGACTTGACGGTCTCCAAGGTGCCCGCCAGCTGGCCGCGCAACGCGATCGACAGCGTGATCACCAGGACAAGGTCTCCGACGGTGTGCTCGCCCGTTGGCACCCCGGCGGCGACGGTCAAGAGGCCGACGACGAGCGTGGCTCCGAGGACGATCCAGCTGGCTCCCACCCAGGACAGCGCCCTGAGCTGGGTCTTGAAGCGCCTCGCGGCGATGTCGTCTCGGAGCGAGGCCGCCGCGGAGCTGAGCGAGGGGCCGCAGTCGTAGGAGCGGATCTCCTCGACGCCGCGGGGCTCGACGCAGATCTCGTGGAGGTAGCGCTCGCTGCGCCCGGAACATCGCGGCGTAGGCCCCGCCGTGATCGAGGAGCTCGTCGTGGGTGCCGACCTCGGAGATCCGCCCGTCCTGGAGCAGGGCGATGCGATCGGCCCGCCGCACCGTCGACAGGCGATGCGTGATCAGCACCACGGTCACGCCCGCGAGCTCGGCCATCACCGTGTTGTAGAAGCTCGTCTCTCCACGAACGTCGTACTGCGACGTGGGCTCGTCGAGAATGAGCACCCGTTTGCCGCGTCGGGCCGCGAGGATCGCCCGCGCCAGCGTGAGCCGCTGCCACTGGCCGCCGGACAGGTCCGTTGCTGCGTCCGTCGTGTTCCACAGCGGCGTGGTCAACGTGATCCTCCGGCGCTCGAAGACCTCGCGCAGCCCGGCGAGCTCGAGCGCAGCCCACACCTCGTCGTCGGTTGCCGGGGCCCCCAGCGTCACGTTCATCCGGATGTCCAGCGGGAGGCGCAGGGCCTCCTGATTCATGATCGCGACGCTTGACGCCAGGCGTCGGCCCTCGACGTCGTGGATCGGGTGGCCGTCGAAGGAGATGGTGCCGGATGACGGCTCCTGGAGCCCGCCGAGCAGCTTCGTGAGGGTGGACTTGCCTGCTCCGTTGCGACCGACGAGGGCGAGGCGCTCGCCGGGACGGATGTCGAGAGAGACCGAGCGCAGGACCGCTTGCCTGGGGTACGCGAAGGCAACCCGGTCGAGGGTGATCCGGGGCGCCGCCTCGACGGCGGGCGCGTCCGCCAGCGATCGGCGCCGGCCCGATTCGTGCTCCGGGTCCCGCCCGTGCGCGGCGGCCCGTGCCTCTATCCGCCGATACGCCCGCATGGACGCGAGCCCGTAGTCGATGTCCCAGGCCTCCCAGCCCATGAACGACATGCTCATGGTCCCGGTCACGGCGATCATGGCGACCGCCAAGTCGGACGAGGAGAGACGCCCGGAGAGGCCGTCCATGCCCAGCCAGAGGAACGCGACCACCGCGAGCGCGAACGCGATGCATCCCGTGATCCACTGCTCGCGGACGATCTTGACCAGCGCCCGGATGCTCGCCGCACTGGCCGCCGTGGACTTCGTGCGGAACTGGTCGATCAGCCACGGGCCGAAGGCGAACACGGCGAACTCCCGCGCGTGCCGGGGTTCGGCGAACGACTTCCAGATCTCGTCGGCCTCCCGTGCGACGTCGGCGTGCGCGTCGACGATGCGGAGGAAGGGCACCCACTCGGCGCGGATGATCGCCCGGATCGCGAACGCCCCGACGACCGTGACCACGGCCACCGGCACGTTGTAGGCGGCGATGACCGCGCCGAGCGCCAGCGCGGAGACGACGCGGAAGGTGAGTCACAGCTGACCCACCGCCGCCGCGCCCGCCGTCCGGCTGCGCCAGTCCAGCGCGCCCGGGTCGCACGCTCGCGAGGCGTCGGACTGGAAGTCCGCGCTCTCCACGGTCGCGAACGGCAGGATCTCGCTTGCCAGGTGCCGCACCCGCGACCTGATATGGCCGTCGATCGACGAGGCGACCCAGGTCGACAGGGGAGTGATGAAGGCGAGCGCCTGCTGCAGGAGCACGATGGATACCGCGACCCCCACCCCGGCCCACACCGCCTGGCCGACGTCGCCCTCTCGCCGCAGCTGCTCGGCCAGCCGGCCGGTCAGGAGCGACGTCGCCACCGGCGCGAGGGCGGTCACCGCCCCCAACGCGATGTACAGCAGGAGGGGAGGCCGCGCCGCGAGGAGAACGAGCCGAAGGAGTTCGAGGCGTTCCCGCGCGGTGTCGCGCCATCGCGCCAGCACACTCAGCATCTCGCCCCGATTCCGGATGCGCGGAGGCGATCCCGTGGCGGAGAATACCTCGGCGTCGCGGTTCCATGAGAGACTGACCACTGCCCAATTTCCATCCCCGAGGAACTGCATGTCCGCACCGCGCCCTGGCAAGACCGATCCGGCGATCATCCGCAACTTCTGCATCATCGCCCACATCGATCACGGCAAGTCGACGCTCGCCGACCGCATGCTGCAGCTGACGAAGGTCGTCGACGCCAGGCAGATGCGCGCGCAGTACCTCGACCGGATGGACATCGAGCGCGAGCGCGGCATCACCATCAAGTCGCAGGCCGTGCGCATGCCGTGGGACAAGGACGGCGCCACGTACGTCCTCAATATGATCGACACGCCTGGCCACGTCGACTTCACCTACGAGGTGTCCCGGTCGCTGCAGGCGTGCGAGGGCGCGATCCTGCTGGTCGACGCCGCGCAGGGCATCGAGGCGCAGACGCTCGCCAACCTGTACCTGGCCCTCGAGGCCAACCTCACGATCATCCCGGTGCTGAACAAGATCGACCTGCCCGGCGCGAACCCCGAGAAGTACGAGGCGGAGATCGCAGGCATCATCGGCTGCGACCCGAGCGAGGTGCTGCGGGTCTCGGGCAAGACGGGAGCCGGCGTTGCCGAGCTGCTGGACACCGTCGTCGAGCTCATCCCCGCCCCCGAGGGCGACCCCGCGGCGCCCGCCCGCGCGCTCATCTTCGACTCGGTCTACGACACCTACCGCGGCGTCGTCACCTACGTCCGGGTCGTCGACGGCGAGCTGAACCATCGCGAGCGCATCCGCATGATGTCCACCCGGGCCACGCACGAGCTACTCGAGGTGGGCGTCATCTCCCCGGAGCCCGTCAAGGCCGACGCGATCGGCGTGGGCGAGGTGGGCTACCTGATCACGGGAGTGAAGGACGTACGGCAGTCCCGCGTCGGCGACACGGTCACGATCGAGAGCCGCCCGGCGACCAAGGACCTCGGCGGCTACCGCCACCCCAACCCGATGGTCTACGCGGGCCTGTATCCGATCGACGGCGACGATTTCAACGAGCTGCGCGAGGCGCTCGAGAAGCTCCAGCTGAACGACGCGGCGCTCACCTACGAGCCGGAGACCTCGGGCGCGCTCGGGTTCGGCTTCCGCATCGGCTTCCTCGGCCTGCTCCACATGGAGATCGTGCGCGAGC
>CAYVWO010000234.1:0-4705 GCA_964455495.1 uncultured Tessaracoccus sp. | reverse complement strand
CTGCGCGACATCTTGCGCTTGGGAACGGCCATGTCACGCCACCTCCGACACGCCGTCGACCGGGCCAAGCCAGGGCTCGAGGCCGTCGCCGGGCACGCGCCAGCGCAGGCCGTGGCGCTCGATCTCGTCGTCGGTGAGGAGGCAAGAGCGCAGCGTCGTCTCCAGTTCCTCCCTGCCCTCGTCGGTGCCGACGACCACGATCCGCGTGTGCGGCCGCATGTCGTACCAGTCGTCGAAGGCCCCGATGCTCAGCATGCCGCCGGCGCCCTCCCACTGACACACCTGGGTTGGCCGGGTCGGGAGCCAGAAGCACCCACGGGTGCGGCGGTGCCCGCCGCCGAGCACCTCGACCCGCTCGCGGAGCCGCTGGGGATGGAAGGGACGATCGGAGCGGAAGTCGAGGGTCCAGACGTCCGGCGCGCCGGGCTCGGCCACCGGCGTCAGGCACACCGGGGAGACCCAGTCCTCCGCCTCCGGGTGGTTGTGGATGCCGCGGGTCAGCGCCGTCGGATCGATCCCCGTCGTTCCCTCTGAGACGATGGAACCGGGCCTGGCAAGGGCCTTTACCAGCGAGAGGCCGCGCTCGTCGGCGTCGCCGAAGAGGGCGACGACGTCGGCGTACTCCACGAAGGAGGCCGTGGTCTCCGCGACCCCGCGCGGGTCGTCCTCGCGCACGGGCAGGTCGCGCTCGGCCACGAGGTCGTCGCCCACGAGGTCCTCGACCAGCGTCCCCGCGTCCAGCGCGACGACGACGCCCGCGATCCTCACGTGCGGCGCCACCCCGGGCATGCCCTCGACGACCCGGCACACCTGCATCGGCTCAGCCGTGACCGGCAGCTGCGCGACGATGGTCTCCCCGGTCCCGCTTGCCGCGAGCCGCTCGAGCGTAGGGACGATGTCCTCGCGGATCGCGCAGCTGGTGCACGCGTGCTCGACGTCGATCTCCACCCGCTCGATCAGGCCCGTGATGTCCGATACGGTCCGCACCAGCACCTCCCGGGCGGGGTCGATCGAATGCTGGACGGCCACCACCGACGGCAGGTCCCACTGCAGCGCGATCGCCGCCGAGACCATCGGCGTCGCGGAAACGCCCGCGACGAGCACGACGGGTGCGCCGTCCTTGGGCGCGCGGATCCGCCTCATCCCTGCCTCGCCTTCATCCGCGGGTTCTTCTTGTTGATCACGAAGACGCGTCCGCGGCGTCGCACGATCTGCGCGCCGGGGATCTTCTTCAGCGCCCGCAACGAGTTGCGCACCTTCATGAGGTGGTCCCTTCCTTTCGGTATCTCCTGTTGAACCGCTCCACGCGGCCCTCTGTGTCGATCACGCGCGACGTCCCGCTCCAGAACGGATGGCTCGCGCTGGATATCTGCACGTCGACGACGGGGTAGGTCTCGCCCTCGAACTCGATGGTCTTCGAGGACGTCAGCGTGGACCCGGTCCTGAACGCCAGCCCTGCCGAGCGGTCACGGAAGACCACCTGTCGGTAGGGGGGATGAATGTTGTCTTGCATGCGCACCTGCTACTGTTGATGATAACGGTTCTCATTATAAACATAGGAGGGCATGTGTCACGCACCTGCCAAGTCACCGGGGCCCAGCCGGGCTTCGGGAACAACGTCTCTCACTCGCACCGCAGGACGCGGCGGCGGTGGAATGTCAACGTCCAGAAGAAGCACTATTGGGTGCCGTCGCTCGGCCGCCGCGTCACGCTGACGGTGAGCCCGAAGGGCATCCGCACCATCGATCAACGCGGCATCGACGCGGTCGTCAGGGACCTGGTCGCCAAGGGGGTCGCGCTCTGATGGCGGGCAAGAAGAGCAAGGAACTCCGGCCGCTGATCAAGCTGCGGTCGACGGCCGGGACGGGCTACACGTACGTCACCCGCAAGAACCGCCGCAACACCCCGGACAGGCTGAGCCTGCGCAAGTACGATCCCATGGTCCGGCAGCACGTCGAGTTCAAGGAGGCCCGCTGATGGCGAGCACCGCGAAGATCGCGGCCAACAAGCGTCGTGAGCGCACCGTCGCCCGGTACGCGGCCAGGCGCGCCGAGCTGAAGGGTCTCGCGCGCACCGCGCCCACCCTCGAGGAGCGGATGGACGCCCTGAAGCAACTCCAGAAGCTGCCGCGCGACGCGAGCCCGGTGCGGCTCCGCAACCGAGACTCCGTCGACGGCCGCCCGCGCGGCTACCTGCGAAAGGCGGGCGTCTCGCGCGTCCGGTTCCGCGGCCTCGCGCATGCCGGCTACCTCCCGGGGATCACCAAGTCGTCCTGGTGACCGGCCAAACTTAGCGGAGGGCGACGACGATGCCTTCGGGGGTCTGGGTGAAGGTGACATCGGCGAGGGTCTCGACGTGCCAGTCGGCGCCGAGCGCGTCCCCGGCGAGTTGGGTGCGCACGCCCAGGACGGCGCAGCCCGCCGATCGGCCCGCGGCGATGCCCGCCGGCGCGTCCTCCACGACCAGGCAGTGCGCGGGGTCGACGCCGAGCCGCTCGGCGGCGAGGAGATAGGAGTCGGGTGCCGGCTTCCCGTTCTCCACGTCGTCGCAGGTGATGATGACCCGCGGGAAGGGGAGGCCCGTCGCGGCGAGCCGCGCGGTCAGCAGCCGGTTGGTGCAGCTGGTGGCGATGGCGCGGCGGTCGTCGTCGATCGCGCTCAGCGCCTCGGCCGCTCCGGGGAGGGCCACGACGCCGTCGGTGTCCAGCGACTCCAGCTCGTCGATGCGGCGTCCCGCCTCCTCGGCGATCTCCGGCGGCAGCAGCGCGTGCGCCGCGGTGGCCGACGGGCGGCCGATGTACTCCTGCGCGTAGCCGACCTCGACGCCGTACTCGTCGGCCCACCGGGCGTACGCGCGAAGGACGGCCTCGTGCGAGTCGCCGAGGGTGCCGTCGAAGTCGAACAGGACGGCGTCGAACGTGCCGAGCATTGCCGGGGTGCGGGCAGCGCCGGGTGCGGGGTCCGCAGCGGGGGAGTTGCTCGTCACTTCCACAGGGTCATCAGCGAGAAGCTGGCGACGATGAGCACCAGCCCGATGGCGACGTTCCAGTCGCCGAGGGCGCGCATGAAGCCGATCGACTGCCCGGCCAGCTGCCAGACCACCATCCACAGCACGCCGAGAAGCCCGACGGGGATGAACACCGCCGGCACCCAGTTGCGGGTGCCCGGAGCGAGCCGCGCAGACTTGGCGCGGGACTCGGCCAACTCGGCCTTGTCCTTGGCCTTCTTCTTGTCCGCCGCTTGCTTGCGGACCTTGGACTCGGGCACGTGCGTCCTCCTCGAACGGTTGCTTCCCCGTCAGCGTAGTTGAGCGTGGGACGTTTGCCCACTTCGCGGCCGTTGAGCCGGTCCCCGGCGCGCAGCGCCCGGACCGTGTCGAAGCGGCGGGCACCCGGTTCATGGACCTGCGATTAGTCTGAAGGCGTGAGCATGCGCGAATGGGTCCGGCGGCGGGCCGAGCGCGTCCAGGAACGGGTGCGGCGCAATCAGTCGCGACGGCGAACCCTCGGCGGGCGCATCGGCACCGTGGCGGTCTGCGTCCTCGCCGGCGTGATGATGACCGTCGCCGCCCTCGCCGCGCGCGGCACGGATCTCCGCAGCGACCGCACCGCCGACATGCGCGACCTCATCGTCACGCAGTCGTCCCGCAACGAGGAGCTGCGCCGCGACGTCGCCGCGTTGACCGAAGAGGTGGGCGGCCTCGCCGGCCGCCAGCCCGGCAACAGCGAGCTCACCGAGCGCCTCGCCGTCGCGGAGGAGGCCGCGGGTCTGACCGACCTCGTCGGGCCGGGGCTCCGCGTCACGCTCACCGACGCCCCCGCGGACGTGAAGCCCGCGGGCGTTTCCGACGACGCGCTGGTCGTCCACCAGCAGGACATCCAGGCCGTCGTCAACGCGCTGTGGGCCGGCGGCGCCGAGGCGATGACCATCCAGGGCCAGCGCGTGATCTCGACTACGGGGATCAAGTGCGTCGGCAACACGGTCGTCCTCCACGGCGTGCCGTACGCGCCGCCGTACGCCATCGAGGCGATCGGCGACGCCGACTCCCTCCTCGCGGCCATCAACGACTCGCCGTCGATCCAGGTCTACAAGCAGTACGTGGCCGCCTACGGCTTGGGCTATGTCGTCGACCGGGTCGGGGAGATCGAGGCCCCGGCCTTCGCCGGCTCGGTGGGATTGCGGTTCGCGACCAGCGGTCAGTAGGTCAGGTCGGCGGAGGTGAGCGGGGAGAGGCCGACGGCGCGGGCGGGGGCCTCGGCGTCGCCGCAGACCGCGAGCCAGTTCGCGAGCATCTGGTAGCCGCCCTCGGTGAGGACCGACTCGGGGTGGAACTGCACCGCCTCGACGGCGAACTCGCGGTGCTTCACCGCCATGATCACGCCCGTGTCCGTGCGGGCCGTCACCTCCAGCACGTCCGGGACGGTGTCCTCGACGATCGCCAGCGAGTGGTACCGCGTCGTCGTAACCGGAGACGGCAGCCCCGCGAACACGCCCTTGCCCTCGTGGAACACCGGCGACGTCTTGCCGTGCAGCAGCTCCGGGGCGCGGTCGACGACGCCGCCGTACGCCACGGCCATCGCCTGCAGCCCCAGACACACGCCGAACAGCGGCTTCACCCCGCCCAGGGAGCGCACGACGTCGACGCACACGCCCGCCTCCTCCGGGGTGCCCGGCCCGGGGGACAGCAGCACGCCGTCGAACGGCTC
>CAYVWO010000233.1:0-4709 GCA_964455495.1 uncultured Tessaracoccus sp. | reverse complement strand
CTTGAGCGGGTTGTCGCCCTCGGCGACGAGGCCGCGCTTGACCAGGTCCTTCGCGTTGGTCAGCTTGACCCGCGAGTTGCCGACGGGGGAGCCGCCGAACTTGTGCAGCAGCGCGGCGTTGGCGCGGACGGTGTCGTCGACGACGAGGAAGTCGCCCTTCAGCAGGCCCTGGTACCCGTGGCGGTAGGCGATGATCTCCACCTCAGGGGCGACCTCGGTGTAGCGCTCGATGAGACCGCCGATCGCCGAGGAAAGGCAGGGGGCGAAGCCACCAGCCGTGAGGATGGCTACCTTCTTGACCATTGGGTGTCCTTTCGTGAACGTCTGGGACGCGGCTCGCGTCGGGGCCCAGCCTATTGCACGTGGCGCCGTGCGGACGGGGGTGGGTTTGTCCTTGGGAGTTGTCCACAACCATCCTTCGGCCACTAGCCAGCGCCCCGGCCATTTGCGAGGATGCCGGGATGAGGAGGCGACACGCGGACAGGGGGCTGAGCGGCTCGGTGCAGCTCGCCGTCCTGCTGCCCTTCGCGATCGGCATCTTCCTGCTCCTCCTCCAGTGGTCGCTGGTGACCTGGGCCGAGGCCACGGCGCTCGCCGCGGCCCAGGAGTCGGCGCGGGCTGCCGCCGCGTACGACGGCAGCGAGGCGGTCGGCGCCGCCTCCGGGGCCGGCGTCGCGGGCAACGGCTCCCTGACCGGCGTCAAGGTCATCGTGGACCGCGGGCCGAGGCAGACGACGGCGACCGTCACCGGTACCGCGGTGGTGGTGCTGTGGCCGCGCGCCGTCTCGCAGACCGCGTCCGCGGCCACCGAGCGGGTGACCACGCCGTGAGCCGGGAGCGCGGCGCGGCGGCCTCCGTCGAGGCGGTGCTCATCCTGCCCGCGATCCTGCTGTTCGTCGGCCTGCTGCTCAGCCTTGGCAGGCTCGCGATCGCGGACCAGCACGTCGGGGCCGCGGCCTCGGCCGCCGCGCGGGCCGCGGCCCTCGAGCGCACGGTTCCCGCCGCGACGCGGGCCGCGGAAGAGGCCCTCGCCCACGCCCTCGCCGAGCGGAACGTGGCCTGCCGCGCCGTCTCCACCGTCGTGAGCGCGGCGGGCGTGGCCCGGCCCCTTGGCGAGTCCGCAATGGTGTCGGTGGACGTGACCTGCGCCGTGGAGCTGAGCGACATCACCCTCCCCGGAGTTCCGGGGACCGTTTCGGTATCGGCAACGACGGACGCCCCCGTCGACCCGCTGCGGGGTCGATAGGGTGGGGCCTATGAGCACTCATCAGCGTCGCCTCGGGCAGTTCACCGTCTCCAGCATCGGCCTCGGGGCCATGCCGTTCTCCTTCTACGACGAGGCTCCGTCGCGCGAGCGCGTGCACGCCACGGTGGCCGCGGCGCTGGACGCGGGCGTCACCCTGATCGACACCGCGGACATCTACGCGCCGCCCTGGCCCCCCACGGGCCCCACCGCGCGCGCCCTCCCCGCCGCGCTCGCGGCCTACCAGGGCGATCGTTCCCGGGTCGTCGTTGCCACGAAGGCGGGCATCACCCGCGGCGAGGGGGAGACGTGGGGCCGCGACTCCTCGCTCGGCTACCTCCGCGGCCGCGTCGAGGCATCGCTGGCCAACCTCCGCGTCGACAAGCTGGACCTCCTCTACCTCCACCGCCCGGACCGCTCGCGCACCTACGCCGAGGCCATCGAGAACTTCGCCGCGCTGAAGCAGGAGGGCCTCGTCTCGGAGATCGGCATCTCGAACGCATCCGTCGAGGAGATCCAGATCGCCCTCGACGTCCTCGGCGACGGCGGCCTCGCCGCGGTGCAGAACGAGTTCTCGCCGAAGTTCAACCACACGAGCAAGCAGGAGCTGGACTTCTGCGGCCAGCGCGGCATCGCGTTCGTGCCCTGGTCCCCGCTGGGCGGCGGCTCCGGCGCCGCGCGCGTAGGCGAGCGGTTCGCGGTGCTGTCCGAGGTCGCCGGCCGCTTGGGCGTCTCCCCGCAGCGCGTCACGCTGGCCTGGGAGCTTGCCCTCGGCGACCACGTGATCCCGATCCCGGGTTCGTCGCGCCCCGAGAGCATCACGGACTCCGCCGCCGCGATGTCCCTGGAGCTCTCGGCCGACGACGTCG
The DNA here is from genome assembly GCA_964455495.1 of uncultured Tessaracoccus sp. Taxonomy (GTDB): domain Bacteria; phylum Actinomycetota; class Actinomycetes; order Propionibacteriales; family Propionibacteriaceae; genus Arachnia. The sequence goes on along the minus strand of CAYVWO010000233.1, from coordinate 2,597 downwards.
CCCTGATCTCGGCCCGCCTGCTGTAACCCCGCTGGTTGAGCCGACGCGCGAGCGCCAGCGAGGATAGGCTGACGACATGGCTCAGTACTTCGACGTTCACCCGGACAACCCGCAGCCGCGGGCGCTGGCGCAGGTCACGAAGATCCTGCGCGACGGCGGCCTGATCGCGTACCCCACGGACTCGTGCTTCGCGCTGGGTTGCGCGCTCGGCAACGCGGAGGGCATCGAGCGGATCCGCCGCATCCGCAAGCTCGACGACAAGCACCACTTCACGCTCGTCGTCGACGAGTTCGCGAAGCTGGGCCAGTTCGTCGAGATGGACAACTGGGTGTTCCGGGCCGTGAAGAAGGCGACGCCTGGGCCGTACACGTTCATCCTCAAGGCGTCGCGCGAGGTGCCGAAGATGATGCAGCATCCGAAGAAGCGCACGGTGGGTGTGCGGATCCCCGACCATCGCACCACGCTGGCGCTCCTCGACGCGTTCGACGCCCCGCTGCTGTCGTCCACGCTGCTGCTGCCCGGTGTCGACGACCCGATGACCGACGGCTGGGCCATCAAGGAGGAGTTGGACCACGTCGTCGACGCCGTCATCGACAGCGGCGATTGCGGGCTCGAACCCACGACGGTGGTCGACCTCACCGGCGACGAGCCGGAGATCGTGCGCCTCGGCGCGGGCGACCCGGCGCCGTTCGAGGAGTAGCGCTTCGCCACGGGCGGAACGGACGGCCCGTTACAGAGAGGCCGGATCACACTAAGTTGTCGCCAACGACGACTTTAGGAGACCGCCTCTCATGACCTATCGCCCCGAGACGCTCGCCGTCCACGCCGGCCAGGAGCAGCCCGATCCCGCGACCAACTCGCGCGCGGTGCCGATCTACCAGACCACGAGCTACGTGTTCGACGACGCGGAGCACGCGGCGGACCTGTTCGCGCTGCGCAAGCCGGGCAACATCTACACGCGCATCATGAACCCGACGCAGTCGGTGCTCGAGGCGCGGGTGAACGCGTTGGAGGGCGGCGTCGGCGCGCTGGCCGTCGCGTCCGGCGCGTCGGCGGTGACGTACTCGGTGCTGAACCTCACCAACGCCGGCGACAACCTCGTCGCGCTGTCGACGCTGTATGGCGGCACCTTCGCGCTGTTCGCCCACACCTTGAAGCAGTTCAACATCGAGGTGCGCTTCGTCGACCCGGCCAAGCCGGAGGACCTGGCCCGGCACGTGGACGAGAACACCAAGCTCGTCTTCGGCGAGACCGTTGGCAACCCGGCGCTGAACGTGATCGACCTCGACGCCTGGTCGGCCGCAGCGCACGCGCAGGGGCTCCCGTTCATCGTCGACAACACCGTGCCGACGCCGCACCTGACTCGTGTGTTCGACCACGGCGTCGACATCGCCATCCACGCCGCCACCAAGTACCTGGGTGGTCACGGCAACTCGCTGGGCGGCGTCATCGTCGACTCGGGCACCTTCGACTGGGCCGCGCACTCCGAGCGTTTCCCCGGCCTCACGGCCCCGGACCCGGCCTACCACGGCGTGGTGTGGACCGACGCCGCGGGGCCGGCCGCCTACATCATCCGCGCCCGGACGGTGCTGCTACGCAACACCGGCGCGGCCATCGCCCCGCTGAACTCGTTCCTGATCCTGCAGGGCATCGAGACGCTGCACCTGCGGATGGAACGCCACTGCTCCAACGCCCTGGCCGTCGCCCAGTTCCTGGAGGGCCACGACAAGGTGGAGTGGGTCAACTACCCCGGCCTGGAGTCCAGCCCCTCGCACGAGATCGCCAAGCGCGTCCTCAAGGGCGGGTTCGGCGGCCTCGTCTCGTTCGGGGTGAAGGCGGGCCGCGATGGCGGGCAGCAGCTGGTCGAGTCCCTCGACCTGTTCAGCCACCTGGCCAACATCGGCGACGCCAAGTCGCTGGTCATCCACAGCGCCTCGACGACGCACTCGCAGCTGTCGGACGAGGAGCTGGTCGAGGCCGGCGTCGCGCCGGAGATGGTGCGCCTCTCGGTCGGCATCGAGCACGTCGACGACCTCATCGCCGACCTCTCCCAGGCCCTCGACAAGCTCGCCTGACAAGCTCGGATACTCGCCCCCGGCGCCCCTTCAGGCAAGCCTTTCCTGCCTGGACGGGACCGGGGGCGAGTGCTGTTATGGGGGCATGACGACGACGGCGGCGCACCCGCACACCGACCCCCGGGCCGAGCCCGTGGACCCGGCCGCGCTCGCCGGGCGCCTGAACTGGCTGCGCGCGGGCGTCCTCGGGGCCAACGACGGCATCGTCTCGGTGGCCGCGACGGTGGTCGGCGTCGCGGCGGCGACGAGCGAGACGCTGCCCGTGCTCCTGGCCGGCGTGGCCGCGGTGGTGGCCGGCGCGATCTCGATGGCGCTGGGGGAGTACGTGTCGGTGGCCTCGGCGGCCGACTCGCAGCGCTCCCACCAGATCGCCGAGGACGAGGTGCTGAACCCGTGGCACGCCGCGATCGCGTCCGGGTTCTCCTTCCTGGCCGGCGCCGTCCTGCCGATGCTGACCATCCTGCTGGCGCCCACCGCCGCGCGCATCCCCGTGACGGCGGTCGCGGTCGTCGTCGCGCTGGC
>CAYVWO010000232.1:0-4726 GCA_964455495.1 uncultured Tessaracoccus sp. | reverse complement strand
ATGACCTCCGCGACGCATTTCTGCGGTACATAGACACCGCATACGCACTGCGGGACCAGGCCCTTGTTGAAGAGCGGCGACGCCTGCTGCTCGAAGGGCAGGGCAATCTATTCGCCCCGCTCATGCTCGAGCCCGTTCTGCCCTATGACGGGGTCGCGTCGGTCATCGAAGCGGCCAGCCAAGCAGGAGTCGACGCACGCGACCTCGGAGACGTGATCGGGGCGGTCTTTGGTGTGACCCCCGACGCGCTATCAGGCATCAAACTGCGCAAGCATCAGGCGGCAGCACTCGCTACGCACTTCGCGGGCGGCATCAGTCATAACCCGGTGGTGACTTCTGGCACGGGTTCCGGCAAGACAGAGTCCTTCCTGATCCCGCTCCTGAGCCGTATCGTGGCGGAGAAACGGTCAGCAACCGCACTGCCGCCGATCCACGAGTGGTGGGATCTGAAGAGGCAGACCGAAAACTGGCGACCAGCCCGAACAGTCGGAGCAAGTCCGGCAGCGGTGCGATCGGTGATCCTCTACCCGACCAATGCGCTCGTCGAGGATCAGGTTGCGCGGCTCCGCCGGGCCGTGCGCGGCCTTCGGGGACAGGCGTCGCCGATTGACCTCTGGTTCGGGCGCTATACCGGGGCGACACCGGGCTCGGGTGGAGTTCCGACCGGGAAGGTCTCGGCACCTGCCACCGCCGACGCGGCGCGGGACATGCGGGAGCTGTCGCGTCTGAACGCCCGGCTAGCTGAACTCAACGACCCGGACTTGATGGCTCAGTTCCAGGATCCCTATGCTGGCGAACTCATCACCAGGTGGGACATGATCGCCACTCCACCCGATGTGCTCGTCACGAACTACTCGATGCTCAACGTGATGCTGATGCGCGACGTCGAGGAGCCGATCTTCGAGTCCACTCGGCGGTGGCTCCAGCGGTCGTCCGACCACGTTTTCACCCTCGTCGTTGACGAACTGCACCTGTACCGCGGCAGCACCGGTGCCGAAGTCGGGATGGTCGTCCGAAACCTGGCATCGCGGCTCGGGCTTGAGCCTTCTTCCGACCAGTTCAGGATCATCGCGACGAGCGCTTCCCTGCCCGGGGACGACTCGGGTCTGGAGTATCTGGAGCGTTTCTTTGGCGTCGATCGGGCGTCCTTCCTGATCGAGCCTGGGCAGCCACGGCCGCTTGTGCCAGGGAACAAGCCGACTGCTGGCGATGTGCTGGGCATTGCCCCGAACGAGCTGGCGGAAGCTGCCGCGAGAGATCGGTGGGCGGAGACGATCGCTGTTGCGTGCGCTGACCCTGGCGACGGGCGCCCCAAAGCCACGCGAATTGACACTGTTGCGAATCGCCTATTCGCGGACGATCCGCTCGCATCATCGGCGCTCGCGACGATGCTCGTCGGTCTCGCAGACGCGGCGAAGCCCGTGATCCAGTTCCGCGGCCACGTCATGATGCGAGGGATGCGTGGGCTCTGGGCCTGCTCTGATCCCGCCTGCCCCGGCGGCACCGATTCAGAGCCTCGGCGAGTAGGTCGGATGTATGACACCCCGCGGTCGACCTGCGCCGACTGCGGCGCACGAGTGCTTGAACTTCTCTACTGCTTCGAGTGTGGCGATGTCAGCCTCGGGGGCTACGTCGTGGACCGACCCGACCGCGGGGCCGTCGTGCTCTCGACGACTCCGGTCACGCCTGGTGAGAACTCGGGTGACTTCGTGTATCGAAGGAATGACGACGAATACCGATGGCTCTGGCTCGGCTCGCCGGTTCCCGACGCCCCCAGCCGCCACAAACTCCCCGCCGACATGGACGAGAACCTGCGCGCCTGCCCGGGGTGGGAGCTGGGCCGCGACCTGGAATCCCAAGCTCGGGTCGCTCATTCTCGGCAACTCGCCCGACGGCATCCCAGCAGTCGTACTCAGCCACAACGCGGGCGGTGACAGCGGATTGACACTCCCCGCGCTGCCGGAAGCCTGCCCGCGATGCGGTGGGAGTCAGGACAACCGAGATGCTGCGGTCTACTTCGCCGGCAATGTCAGATCGCCGATCCGTGCACACACGTCTGGTCGCGCGCAGCTCAACCAAATGGCGGTCTCTCAGTTGTTCCGCAGCCTCGGGTCAGAGGCGGCCGAGTCGAGGACGATCGTCTTCACCGACAGCCGGGACGACTCCGCGCGCATCGCCGCCGGGATCGCGCTCAACAACTTCCGCGACCAGGTGCGACAGGTCGTCCGGCAACTGCTCCACGGGCGCGAGAACCCTGTTCCGGTTCTGCGCGCACTCCTGCGTAACGAGCTGGATGGTGACGGACTCGAACGCGCTGAGATGCTGCGTTCCGGCCGTCGGGAGTTGTTCGACAAGCTCCGGCTGGAGAGCCTCGGCGCGGCTGACGCATCGGACTTGGCGACGATCGCTGCCGCAGAACGGGAGACCGAATCTCTGCCGTGGCCGACGCTCATCCACGATGCCGAGCGGGTGATGCTTGAGGTCGGCGTGAACCCTGCTGGGCCGGGACCGTCCGTGGCAGAAAGCGAGGGTGACGCCCCGTGGTATCGCGCCTACGAGCCGCCGATCCGCAACGCCTGGGAGCCGCTGACCGACGCGGTAGCGCGGCCCATTCGCCAGGACCGCTACAGGCTCACTGCGACCGCCGTCGCAGAGGCCGTCTTCGACCGTGCCTCGCGCGACCTCGAATCGACCCGCCTTGGAGTCGTGCGGGCACGGCCGCTTGCACCCGACGGCTGGGGTTTCTCGACGGAAATAGCGGGGGACGTGGTCGCGAGCGTCATCCGGCTACTCGGAATCGCGAAACGATTCGAGGGCGGGTACGCGGCTCGATCGAACTCAGCACCGAAGGTCATCGGAACCTACCTCAAGAGGGTCGCAGCGAAGCAGCAGGTCGACTGGCAGACGCTGGTATCGAATGTCGGCGAGTTCCTCCGCGAGGGCGGGATCGTCGACGAGACGTGGGCGCTCAGAACTCAGACTGGACAGGATGCCCTCGAACTCAGGACCCCAGGCGACAGGGTCTGGGTCTGTGACAACTGCGGCACGACTCATCTGCACCCGTCGGCTGGTGTCTGCACCAATGAGGAATGCCCGAACGGCGTGCTGCGCGAGGAGGAGTGGTCTGAGGAGCTCGACTACTACGGATGGCTCGCCTCGCAGCCGCTTCGACGTATGCGCGTCGCTGAGTTGACGGGCCAGACCCGGCTCGCTGACCAGCGGACGCGACAGCGTCTGTTCAAGGGCGCGGTGCTACCGGTGCCTGCCGAGAGCGGACTCGCGGACCCGCTTGACCTGCTTTCGGTAACGACCACGATGGAGGTTGGTGTCGACATCGGCTCTCTCCGGGCTGTCGCGATGGCAAACATGCCGCCCCAGCGGTTCAACTATCAGCAGCGCGTCGGTCGGGCTGGACGCTCCGGTCAGCCGTTCTCCTTCGCGGTCACCGTGTCACGTGACCGGGCGCACGATGACTATTACTTCCAGGCGCCGGAGAAGATGACCGCGGCCGATCCGCCACCACCGTTCATCGACTTGTCGCGACCGCGGATCGTTCGCCGCGTGATCGCGGCGGAGCTTCTGCGACGGGCATTCCTCGCCAGTCGGAATCCACCTCGGCGAACTGGCGACAGCATCCACGGCACGTTCGGCTCGACGAGTGATTGGGCGTCGCGGCGCGCGGACGTCGAGGCATGGCTGCAGATATCGAAGGATGTTCCAGAAGTCTGTGAGCGGTTCAGCGCGTACACCGCGCTCGATGTCGACGACCTCAAGAACTGGGCGCGGACTGGTCTGGTGACCGACATCGACGAAGCCGTCGGTAACCCGTACTTCCAGCACACCGAACTCAGCGAGTTGCTTGCGAACGCCGGCGTGCTCCCAATGTTCGGTTTCCCGACCCGGGTCCGTCCGCTCTACTCAAAGCCGCTTCGCGGTGCTGGCGATGCCGAGCGGCACACCGTCGCCGACCGTGACCTTCGCATGTCTATCACGGCGTTCGCTCCGGGAGCGGTCGTCGTCAAGGATGGTGCCGAGCACCTAGCTGTGGGCTTTGCGGCCTACAACATCATCGGGACGAGGGCGCGAGCGAAAGACCCTCTCGGAATACCTCTTCCTGTCCATCGCTGCGGGCAATGCGGCAGCCTCGACACCCGCCCGACGGACGAGTCGCTCAAGTGCTCGGTCTGTGGCGAAGAAATGCGTGCGTTCTCGCTCTACCAGCCGGAGGGCTACCGAACGATCTACAGCCAGCCGGACTACGACGACTCGCACATCACACCGATGTACGCGGGATACTCCGAACTCTCCACGAACACCGAACTCGGTCAAGAGACGAGGCTCCACGGGGTCTCGCTCCGACTGCTTGAGCAGGCCGAAGTCGTCGCAGTGAACGACAACAACCGCAAGCTCTTCGATCTGAGTCGTCAGTCTGACGGCTCTGTTGTCGCGCAGAATCGTGACCTGTATCGGCGCCCGCTGCCTGAGTTCATGCGAACTGGCGGGCAAGCCCTCGATCCAGCCGCTATCGGCGAGGTTCGACGTACCGACGTGCTCCTGCTTGGACTTGACGCTCTGGCCCTCCCCGAGGGCGCGGTCGCAACGCTGCCTTGGGCGTGCCCGGCGGGCAAGGGTGCCCTGCTTTCCTTTGCCGAGTTGCTTCGCAACGCCGCCAAGGAGTACCTGGACATCGAGCAGTCTGAGCTTGAGGTCGGACTACAGCCGACGC
>CAYVWO010000231.1:0-4767 GCA_964455495.1 uncultured Tessaracoccus sp. | reverse complement strand
CTCACCGCCATGACCGGCGACGTCGACCTCTTCAAGTACCTGCTCCAAGGCTTCGGCGCCGTCGCCCTGCTCGTGGGGGCCATCACCATCGCCAACACGTTCACCATTCTCGTGGCCCAGCGCCGCCGCCAGCTCGGCCTGCTGCGCGCCGTCGGCGCCAGCCCCGCGCAGGTCAGGGGACGCATCGTCGTCGAGTCCTTCCTGATCGGCGCGGTCGGATCGCTGCTGGGCCTTGGCCTCGGCTTCGCCGTCGCCTGGGGCGGGGGAGCTGTGACCGGCTCCAACTACTTCGGCCTTACCGTCGTCCCGCTCGAGCTGGCGCTCGCGTGGCTGGCGGGCGTCGCCGTCACCATGATCGCGTCCATCGGACCGGCCATCGCGGCCTCTCGCGTCCGGCCGATCGAGGCGCTCCAGTCCGTCCCGACGGAGGCGCAGGCCAAGCGCGCAGGCATCGTCCGCGCCGTGGTCTGCGGACTGGCCGGCGTCGCGGGCGCCGCGCTGGTAGCGGTCGCACTCGGCGGCGGCGACTGGGCGTTGCTCTGGGCGATCCTCGCAGGGGTCGCCATCACGGTGGCCGTGCTCGGCGCCGCGCCGCTCTACGTCGCCCCGCTGCTCGCCCTGCTCGGCAAGGTGTTCGGGGCAGCCGGCCCGACCACCCGGATGGCTTTCGTGAACTCCGCGCGCAACCCGCGCCGCGCGGCCTCGACCGCCACGGCGCTGATGCTCGCCGTCGGCCTGATCGTGACCCTGCAGGCCGCGCTTGCCACGGCGCGGTCGTCGGGAATGGCGACGATCGAGAAGGAGTACCCGATCGACGTCGTCGGTGTCAGCACCGAGGCCATTCCGTCCTCCCTCATCGAGCAGTTAGGCGGCCTCTCCTCCGTCCAGCGGGTCGTGGGGATCGAGTCGAAGCCGGTGGGGGCCGACGGCACCTTCGTCATCGCGCCCGGCGCCGCCTACGAGGAGCTCGGGGTCGAGCGCCCCAACCGCAGCGTGCCCGAGGTGGGCGAGATCTTCCTGCACGACGAGTACTCGGCCATCGCGGAGGCGGCGGGCCTGGACGCGGCAACGCTGAAGTCGGGGGCCAAGATCTCGCTGCCTGGTGCCGACGGGCCGATCGAGCTCACGGTCAAGACCTCCGGAAGCGTCAGCTGGGATACGGGCCTCGTAGCCGCGGAGGACTTCGCCACGCTGCCGGGCGAGCCGACGGTGACGCAGGTGTGGCTGAAGCTGTATGACCGCACGTCGTCGACGCAGCTCAACCAGGTGACCGCGGTCCTGGAGGGGCACCCGGAGATCTACCTCGACCAGTCCGGCGCCATGATGGCCTCGATCCTCACCCAGGTGATGGACGTGATGCTGATCGTGCTCACCGCGCTGCTCGGCGTCGCCGTCGTGATCGCCCTGGTCGGCGTGGGCAACACGTTGGGCCTGTCGGTGATCGAGCGGCAACGCGAGTCGGCCCTGCTGCGCGCCCTCGGCATGCAGCGCGGGGGACTCCGCCTGATGCTGCTTGTCGAGGCGCTGGCGATGGTCGCCGTCGGAACGCTGATCGGCCTGATCGCCGGCTCCTTCTTCGGCTGGCTCGGGGTCAAGACGGTGTTCTCGTCGATGCCCGACGGCGTCATGGAGCTGCGGTTCGCGCTCGATCCCTGGTACACGACGGGCCTGATCGCCGTCTGCCTGCTCGCCGCCGTCGCCGCGTCGATCCTGCCCGGCCGCCGCGCCGCCAACGCCACCCCGACGGAGGCGCTCGCCGCCGACTAGCTCGTCTTGGCGACCTGCTGGCGGTAGGCCTCGGCCTCCCAGGTCTCGATGAAGCGGCGCTCGCGCTCGTCCATCGCGCGGACGCGGCCGAGCCGGCTGGCGGCGAGGCCGACGGTCAGCGCGTCGACGTACACGCCCAACGCGGTGGCCGCCTGCTTCTCGGACTCGCCGACGGCGAATACCGCAAGACCCGGGGCGACGGCGATGATCGGGGCGACCCCGCGCTCGGCGCGGAACGCCTCGGCCTTCGCGGCCACGTCGTCGCCGGGCTCCAGGACCAGCGGGAAGGAGCCCGCGTAGACGATCTGGTCGGGGATCAGCGGGCCCTCGACGAGGAACCGGCGGCCCGCCTCCGTGGCCGGGAAGGACGCGGCGACGCCCTCTGTGTCGACGGCGACCGCGCCGGCCCCGAGGGCCGCCGTGAGCTGGTCGGCGATCTCGTCGGCGTCGGCCTCCCAGGCCGCGGCCTCCGCGGCGGGCAGGTCGGGCGCGGCGGCCACCGCGGCGTCGATACGCTCGACGATGGAGCGGCTGAGCGCGCGCACGTCGTCGGGGGAATCGCCGGCGACGATCAGGCCGTGGTTCATCAGGAACGTGGCCTTTGGCGCGGGGGAGCCGGTGCGGGCCTCGAACTCACCCCGGCGCTGCGCGATCAGGCGCGCCAGTGGCAGGCCGGGGTCGGTGTAGCCGACCCAGAGGACGTCGTCGCCGAACAGCTCGGCGGCGATCGACTCGCCATCGGCGTTGCACGTGATCGCGTTGATCGGCAGCGGGTGCGTGTGCAGCACGTAGGTGTCGGGGATCAGCGCGTGGAAGAGGATCTCCACCGACGGGCGGCGCGGGCCGTCGGCGAGCCGCGCGAGCGTCGCGATGTGGTTGACCGGGTCGCCGAGCGACGGGTCGGGGTCCGGCGCGTCGAGCGAGCCGTTCAGCACATCCATGCTGAGCGGCACCAGGTCGTCGGCCGCGATCGCCTCGAGCGCGACGCCACTGGGCTTGATCCACAGCACGCCGTCGGCCTTGGCCGACGAGTTGCCGCCGCCTGCGCGCACGAATGTCGGGTCGGCGCCGAACTCGTTGCTGAGTGCGGTGATCTCAGCCAGCTCGGCGTCCGGGCGGGTGGGAGAGGGACGGTAGTCGGTGAGGTCGGACGAGGCCATGACGATCCTTCTGAGGTCTGAGAGGTTTCCCGAGACGAGCCCGACGGCGCGGGCCTGGATGAGCGCGTTGCCGATCGCCGTCGCCTCGACAGGGCCGGCGCTGACGGGGAGGCCGGTGCGGTCGGCGGTCAGTTGGCAGAGCAGTGCGTTGTGGGAGCCGCCGCCGACGATCGCGATGCGGGTGGGCGTGCGGCCGGTGAGCGCCGCGAGCTGGTCGACGACGCCGGCGTAGGCGTCGGCCAGGGACTCCAGTACGGAGCGGGTGAAGAAGACCGGGTCGTCCATCCGCGGGTCGCCGCCGACGAGGGCCTTGACCCTCGCGGGCATGTCGCCGGGGGGCAGGAGGGACGGGTCGGTGGCGTCGAAGCGCGGCGCGTCCGTGACGGCGCGGGCGGCGACGGCGAGGTCGGGAACCGAGACGTCGATCCCGGCGGCCCGCCAGGAGCGGACCGCCTCGGACAGGATCCACATGCCCATCACGTTCTTCAGGTACCGCACGGTGCCGTCGACGCCGGCCTCGTTGGTGAGGTTGGCCGCGGCCGATTCCGGCGTGAGCACCGGGCCGGAGAGCTCCATGCCCAGCAGCGACCACGTGCCCGACGACAGGTACGCGTCGTCGGGCCCCGTCAGCGGGGCGCCGACGACGGCCGACGCCGTGTCGTGCGAGCCGACGGCGACCAGCGGGACCCCCGCCGCGGGCCCGGCGGCGATCGGGCCGATCACGGTGCCCGGCTCGACCACCTCCGGGAAGATGCGGCGCGGCAGCCCGAGCCGGTCGATCAGCTCCCAGTGCCAGTCACCGGTCAGCGGGTCGAGCAGCGCCGTCGACGACGCGTTGGTGCGCTCCGCGAACTCGCGCCCGGTCAGCCAGTAGCCGAGCAGGTCGGGCAGCATCAGGAAGCGCCGGGCGCCGTCGAGGCGGCCCTTCAGCTTGTCGTCGGCCAGTTGGTTGACGGTGTTGATCGAGATGTCCTGGAGGCCGGTCATCGCGTACAGCTCGGCGGCCGGGACGAGGCGGTCCACCTCGGCCTTGCCGACCGCGGTGCGAACGTCGCGGTAGTTGAACGGCATGCCGATCAGGCCGTCGTCGCCGATCAGCCCGTAGTCGACGGCCCAGCAGTCGATGCCGAGGGCCGCGACGTCGCCCTCGGCCAGCTCCATCGCCGCTCCGATGCCCTCCTGGATGCGCCCGAACAGCGCGACGGCGTCGAGTTGCAGGCCCTCGGGGGTGCGCTCTGCGGCGGTCGAGAAGCGATGCACCTCGGCCAGCGACACGCGTCCCTCGGCGAACGACGCGAGGACGACCCGCCCGCTCGTCGCGCCGAGGTCGACGGCGATGACCGACGTCGGTGCCACTTACGCGCCCCAGCTCGACTGGGTGCCGCCCACGCGCTCCTCGGCGATGCGGGCAAGGTAGCCCGACTCGGCGAAGGCCGTCATCGGGTCGGCCGGGAGGCCGCGAGAGGCGCGCCACTCGGCGAGCAGCGGGCGCACGTCGGTATAGAAGGCGTCCATCAGGATGCCGTTCGCGCCCAGCACGTCGCCCCGGTCCTGCGCGGCCTGGAGGGCGTCGGCGTCGACGAGGAGGGCTCGCGCCGTCATCTCCTGCACGTTCAGCACGGAGCGGATCTGGCCCGGGATCTTGTCCTCGATGTTGTGGCACTGGTCGAGCATGAACGCGACCCCGTTCGCGGGGTCGAGGCCGCCGCCCCGTCGGACCTCCCACATGATGCGGAACAGCTGGAACGGGTCGGCCGCGCCGACGATCAGGTCGTCGTCGGCGTAGAAGCGCGAGTTGAAGTCGAAAGAGCCCAGCGTCCCGAGGCGCAGCAGCTGCGCG
>CAYVWO010000230.1:0-4814 GCA_964455495.1 uncultured Tessaracoccus sp. | reverse complement strand
CGTTGTCGGTGACCGTCAACGTCACCTCGTAGGTGCCGTCCTCGTCGTACTCGTGGGTGACCGTCTTGCCCGTCCCCGTCTCGCCGTCGCCGAAGTCCCAGGCATACGACTCGATGTCGCCGTCCGGGTCGTCGGGCTCCGCCGCGTCGAACGACACGCTCAACTCGTCGATCTCCGAGGTGAACGACGCCACGGGCGGGAGGTTCGGCGGGATGGTCGTGGTGACCTCGCGCGTCGTGGTCGCGGTCCCGTCCCGGTCGTCGGTGACGGTCAGCGTGATCGTGAACGTGTCCGCCGTCGCGTACCGATGCGTGGCCGTCTTGCCCGAGCCGGTGTTCCCGTCGCCGAAGTCCCACGCGTACGACTCGATGTCGCCATCGGGATCATCGGAGGCACTCGCGTCCACCGTCAGGTCGAGATGATCGACCGTCGCCGTGAACGAGGCCGTCGGGTCGGCATTGGGGCCCTGGACCGTGACCGACTCGGTCTTCGAGGCGGTCTCTCCCGCGTCGTCGGTCACCGTGAGCACCACGTCATACGTTCCGCCGAGGGCGTACTTGTGCGAGGTCCTCCTGCCCGTCGAAGTCGTGCCGTCGCCGAAGTCCCACGCGTAGCTGACGATCGTGCCGTCGGGATCCGACGACTCGCTCGCGTCCACGGTGATCGTGAGCTGATCCTTCTGGACGTCGAACTTCGCCACCGGGGGCTTGTTCGGCGCCGGGAGAGCGGCCTCGTAGTGCGCGGCCACCCGGTCGGCACCGAGCGCGTGGAGGTAGAACGCCACCTCGTCGATCTCGCCGTCGAACCAGGGGTCGGAGCCCCACGTGTTGTCGCCGCCGACGTGCAGGTACCCGGTGTACCCCTCTGCGCCGGTCTGCTCGTGTGTGCCCACGAGCTCGCCGTCGAGGTACAGCCGCATCCCGGCCGACGACTGCGTGGCGACCACATGGTGCCACTGGCCGTCGTTGTAGGCGTCCTCCGAGGTGATGGTGTTCATGGCTCCGGTGTAGGTGCCGAACACGACCTTGCCGTCGCCCTGCAGGTAGATGTGCCTGTCGTAGCAGTTCGACGGGCTCTGGTAGGTGCAGCCGAAGCCCATGACCTTGCCACCGGAGGTGGATGTGGTCTTGAACCAGGCCTCCTCCGTGTACACCCTCGGGTTGTCGAAGGAATCCGACGAGGTGACGTACTTGCCGTCGCCGTCGAAGAGGACGGCGGTGTTCGGGTTCTGGATCGCCCCCGGCCGGCCGAGGACCGGAGAGCCGACGATCTCGCCGTTGCTGCGGCCGCCGCTCGAGTCGTTCGCCACGGTGCCGCTGGACTCGCCGAGACGCCAGAAAATCCTCGGGTTGTCGGCGATGACCTCGGCGCCGTAGGTGTCCGTCGGGAGGCCCGTCGCGGACACGACGACCTCGTGGGTCACGCTCCCCGTCGCTCCCTTGTTGTCGGTGACGGTGAGGGTCACCTCGAAGGTGCCGTCCTCGGTGAAGACGTGCGTCGGGTTCTGCTGGCCGGACGTCTGCCCGTCCCCGAAGTCCCACGCATAGGCGGCGATCGTGCCGTCCGTGTCGGTGCCCGTTCCGGCGAACGTCACGCGCCGGTCCTGGGCCGACGACACGAACTCCGCCGGCGGCGCCGGGGTCAGCACGCCGCCGGCCGCCTGGTAGTGCGCCGAGACGCGCGCCGCGGTCAGCTCGTAGCCGTACACCGCGACCTCGTCGATCACGCCGCGGAAGTAGTCGCTGGAACCGGCCCAGCGGCTGTCGCCGCCGACGCGCCAGTAGCCGTCGTACGGCTGCGCCTCACCCTGCGGATTGGTGCCCTGGAGCTCGCCGTCGACGTACAGGCGCATGCCCGTGGCCGACTGCGTCGCCACGACGTGGTGCCAGTCGCCGTCGTTGAAGCGCGCGGCCGTCTCGATGGTGTTGGTCTGGCCCGTCCAGACGCCGAACACCAGGCGTCCGTCGTCCAGCATGTAGACGTGCCGGTCGTAGCTGCCGGACTGTCCCTGCTGCGCGTTTCCGAAGCCGATGATCTTGCCGCCGGACGTCGTGGTCGTCTTGAACCACGCCTCGGTGGAGTACTCGGTGGGGTTCGAGAACTGCGCGTTGGAGAAGACGACATCGTCCGAGCCGTCGAACTGGGCGGCCTTCGCTCCCGAGAGCACGCCGTCGACGCCGAGCGTCACGCCGCTGCGGAACGTGCCGGGGTTCTGGGACCGGCCCGAGTCGTTGGCGGTCGTGCCGGTGGTCTCCTCCAGGCGCCAGAACAGGTCGGGATCGTCCGCGTAGACCGCGGCGCCGTACGCATCGGCCGGGGCCTCCGGCACGGTGGACGTGCGGCCGCTGGCCGTGTACTGCGCGAGGATCGTGTCCTGGGTGAGCGCCGTCGGATACACCGCGACCTCGTCGATCGCGCCGGCGAAGTCGTTGGTGGACGGGCGCGAGGCCCAGCCGTCGAGGTTGTCGCCCTGCAGGCGCCAGTAGCCGAGATAGACCTCGCCGCGCGTGGTGTCCGCGCGCCGCGCGACGCGGGCGCCGTCCACGTAGAGCTCCATGCCCTTCGAACTCAGCGACGCGGTGACCATGTGCCACTCGTTGTCGTTGTACGACTTCCCGCTCGCCACCGTCCGGTTGGAGCCGTCGGGGGCGCGGACGCCGAAGACGATCCGTCCGTCGTTGGTCATGTAGACGTGCCGGTCGCGGTGACCGGAGTCGCCCTGCTGCAGGTCGCCGAAGCCGACGATCCGTCCGCCGCGCGTGGTGTCGGTCTTGACCCACGCCTGGACCGTGAACGTGTCAGGGGCGTACTCGGTGCCCTTCGCGTACGCACGGCCCCACGGCTGGTTCGGTTCGGCGGAGCCGAAGACCATGGCGGTGTCGCCCGCGATGGCGCCGGGCTGTCCGGCCGTCACATCGTTGTCCGCCACGCCGTCGTTGAACCCCACGCGGTCCCGGATCGCCATCGGAGAACCGGTACGCGTGTCGTTCAGAGGCCAATAGAGCACGGCGCCGGCTGCCTGCACCGTGTTCGCGTAGGCATTCGGGGACGCGACGCTGGAGCTGTGGGTGTAGCTCACCGTGGAGGAGTTGACGAGGTTGCCGCCCGGATCGCTGACCGTCACGCGGTAGTTGTAGCTCGACCCGTTGCTGAGGCCCGTGTCGACGTAGCCCAGCGCCGGCAACGTCCACCAGTTCGACGCCGCGGTCTGGGTGCTGATCAGGGTGCTGCCTCGGTAGAGCCGGTAGGTCAGGTTCATGTCGTCGCGGTCATACGCCGTCTGCCAGATGATGCGCGCCGAGTTGGCACTCTGCGGGCTGATCGTCGGCCGGAAGACCCCGCCGTCGAACATCGGTCCCTGGGCGCCGGGGGCGATCGGACGCTTGGCGAACCTGACGAGCCCCTGCTGCGCGGTCCCGTTGACACGCGGGAACTCGCCGCCGTAGACGAGGTAGTCGTCGTTGCCGGTCACGGTCCAGCCCGCCTGGTACTGCCCGGTGTAGCTGCCCATGGACATCGTGGGCAGCCAGTTCACCATCGCCGGGCCCTGGGCCTTGCCATGCCAGTTCGGATAGCCGTGCACGTCGTTCAGGATCTCGTCGGTGACGGTGTCGCTGAACGCCTGTGCGTGCTGGAACTTCCAGTCGGGGTATTGCGGATGGCCCCCGCCCATGTTGCCGCAGTAGTGCGAGTGTCCGGCCACGTAGACCGTCCCCTGCAGCTCGATGGCGTCGTAGAGGTCCCCGTGACAGTCGGTGACCCAGTCGACCTTGCCGGTCGACATCGGCAGCTTGAACGCACCCTCGAGGTTGCCGCCCGGACCGAAGTGCCAGGTGGTGCCGTAGAGATAGTTGCCCTGGGCCCGGAGATTGCCGACAGCCGCATCGTCACCCGCGTTGCGGACCTCGGGGCGCCAGCTCGTGTCCAGCACGCCCGTCGTCGCGTTGATCTTGGCGAGACCGTACGCATCCTGGCCGTTGATGGTGGTGAACTGGCCGGCCGCGAACACATTCGCGCCGTCCGGGCTCAGCGCGAGACCCCACAGGGTCCGCTCCGCGGACGGATTCCACGGCAGCAGCGCACCGTCCGATGCCCGGAACGCGGCCATGCTCGCCCGCGCCGTGTTGCCCGCACCGGCGAAGCCGCCCCCGACGTAGACCGTGTCGTTCGTGGCTGCGACGGCGCGGGCCCGGGAGTTGACGCCCACCGGGTTGAAGGAGGTGATCAGTTGGCCGGTGGACGTGCTGTAAGCCGCGACCCTGCGTCGCGCCTGGCCGTTGGCTGTCGTGAAGTCGCCGACGACATAGACGCGGGTCTTGTCAGGCGAGACCGCGACATCGAGGACCTGACCGTTGAGATCGGGCGCGAAACTGGTGTCGAGATTGCCGGTGGTGACATCGAATGCCAGGAAGTTGTTCCGCACCGTCTCGTTGCTGCCTGCCGCTGCCCCGGCAGGCCGCGCGCGGGTGAACGACCCGCCCGCGTACACCTTGTTTCCGACCATCTCGGTCGACCACACGACGCCGTTGATCTGCACTGTTGGCAGACGGTCCGCCGTGTAGCTGTCCGCGGGCCGCGGCTGGATGGCCGCGGGAGCCGCCTCGGCCGTCGAGACCACCAGGCCCGTCCAGGAGAGGGCGACGGCGGAGGCGAGGGCGCAGAACCGCGCTATCCGGTTGCGTGTTGGCATGTCAGTTCCATTCCCCTTGTTGTCAGGCCCCTGGGACCAACAGATCGTCGAACGAGAAGGTGATCGGAAGGTTGGTGGCGGATCCCGAGACGTAGGCACCCAGGCCGACGCCACCCGCGGCCTG
>CAYVWO010000229.1:0-4820 GCA_964455495.1 uncultured Tessaracoccus sp. | reverse complement strand
ACGAGGACGAGCGGAACGATGCCGGTCATCCACGAGATGAACACTTCGCCGCCGGTTCGGAACAAGCCGACGAACCACTCCGCGGCATGGACTAACCAATCCATTTCCCACTCCTTTCATAGATGTCAGGGGACGGCGCTATGCCGACCCGTCTGTCCGCGAGCCCTCCCTTGGGCCGCGGTCGTCCCCGGACCGCGTGGTCCGGGAAACCTTGATGCGCACCTTGTCGGGCGCCTTCGAGATGACGGCGGCGGCCGGGGCCGGCTTCGCCTTCTTCGTCTTCATGAACTTGGGCGTCGGGAGCCGCCGGAGCAGGCGGGTGAGCGCCGTCGGCGGCTCGGGCGGCTGGCCTCCCGCGGTGACGATGCGCAGGTTGTCGCGCGCGTTCTCCACGGCCTTGACCGCGGGCCCGCCGAAGCGCTTGGTCAGCGCCGGGTCGATCTCGTGCAGGTCCTGGCCGTCGTACAGGTCGAACCGATTGAACCTGGCCGCGACGGTGATGCCCTGGAGCTTGTGGCCCTCGAGGATGACGCCGTCGTCGTCGACGACGAAGAGGACGATGACGCCCTGCACGAGGCCGCCCTTGAACCGCCCCATGGCGACGCGGCCCTTGCGGCGCAGCTCGACGAACAGCTTGCCGAACGCCTGCGACTGCTTGAACGAGAAGAAGTACTGGAGCAGCCACGCGGCCCCCAGCGAGACGATCACGATCCAGAACACTTAGCGTTCCCTCTCCGTCAGGGGGTTTCGTTCGAGGAAGTAGTAGAACTGCTCGTAGCTGGCGAGCCGGCAGATGGGGTCGAGGAGGTCGCGGCGGGCGCCGAGGCGCAGCACCTCGTCGTAGACCTGGACGAGGATCTCCTCGCTGCGCCGGATGTGTCAAACACCACGTCAAAGCCGCCGTCGGTGACCTCGCGGGGGACCACGCCGACGGCGAGCATCACCGACGTCTGGGTGGTGAGCGGCGCGTGCGGGAACGCGACCCACGGGTCCAGCCGCATCTCGGCCCGCGCCTCGCGCTCGCGGATCCGCGCGCCGAAGCCGGCCTCGACGTGGCCGCGGGCCTCGAGGTGGCCGGTCATGAAGTCGACGGCGTCGGCGTAGTCGGTGTCCGGGGGCAGCGCGAAGAAGTGCGCCTCGTCGAGGGCGCCGGCGAGCACGGAGCCACCGCGTCCGGGCGCGCCCCGCAGCGGGATGTGGAGCTGCATGCGCTCGAGCTGCCGCTCCATGGCCCGGCGGTCGAGCACGCGCGTGACGTGCAGGACGGGCGCGCCGGCCGGGACGTCGTCGTCGCCGGTCACGACGACGAGGTCGGCGCCTGCGAGCGCCTCGCGGCTCGCGTCCCTCGCCGGGATCATCTGGAACTCCGTCGACGACGGCAGCAGCTTCGCCAGCTGCAGGCGCACCAACTCGGCGCGCACGGCCCCGGCCCCCGCGACGACGACGACCCGCGGCGGGCGCGCGCCGCGCCGCTCCCCAGCCTCGAGGAACACCTGGAAGTACGCAGCGAGGAAGCCGAGCTCGGCCTGGTCGACGGGCAGCCCGACCCGCTCCTCAAGCACCCGCCGAGCCACCGTCGCCATCTGGTAGGCGACGGGATACTCCTCGCGGATGTCGGCGACGCCCGAGTCGTCGACCCAGATCCGGTAGCGCATGCGGTTGATCAGGTAGGCGAGGTGCCGGGTGAACTCGCTCAGGAAGTCGCTGCCGCCCAGGTCGATGGCCATCTCGGTGTGGACGGCGGCGAGCATGCCCTCGACGAGCGCGTCGAGCTCGCCGTCGACGTCGGCCTGGCCGGTCTGGCCGCCGCTGGCCCTGGTGCCGAGGCCGGCGACGGGCAGGGTGAGGAAGATGCGCTCGTCCGCGCTCAGCTCGACGCCGAACTCGTCGGTGAGCCGGTCGGCAAGGCGCGAGGCCAGCCCGTGCGCCGGGGTGGTGGCGAGGCCGCGGTACTTGTCGGGGAGGAACCTCGCCGGGTAACCGGCACCCGCGCGGTCCACGGCGACGGCGGCCCAGCGGGCCCACTCGCGCACGCGGTCGCGGACGAGGCCCTCGCCGAACTCGCCGGCCAGGGCCGTCATCCGCGCCAGCCGCTCGTCCTGCGGGTAGGCGGCGTCGAAGTGACGGCGCAGCACGTGCAGCCGCTGCTGCAGCTCCGGCCCGCGCAACACCAGGCCGACGTTGGGCCGGCCCTCGATGGTGAGCTCGGCCTCGGCGACCTGCGCCCGCGCGCGCTCGAGGTCTGCGACGACGGTGGTGCGGCTCACCGACATCGCCGCTCCCAGCTCCTCGATCCGCACGGGCGCGAGCGCGCGGAACAGCCGCGCCACGATGTAGGAGGCGCGGGTGGCGGGGTCGTTGAAGCTCGTCGACTCGACGGCGGCCCTGGCCTCGCGGTAGCGGGCCGGGTCGGCGATCAGCAGCCGGTACCGGCCGTCGTCGAGCCCGATGGACGCGGAGGCGCCCACCAGGTCCTGCAGCGCGTTGACCTCTGCGGCGACCGTCCGGCGCGACACCCCGAGGGCCTCGGCCAGCTCGTCGACGGCGACGTAGCGCGCGTCCTCGAGCATCGCGAGGATGCGAGCGGCTCTGCTCACGGGGTTGTCACCTCCTTCGGCGGCGGGCGGGACTCGTCGAGGTTGAGGGTTACCGGCCGGAGCCGTTGGCGCCGAAGAACGAGCCCCAGGGGACGTTCACGGGCTGGTCGAGGCCGACCACCTCGTACAGGTGGCGCAGCAGCGGGAACGTGTCCTGAGCGACGACGCCGCGCTCCGTGAGGCGCACCAGCGCCTTGCCGATCACTCCGATGGCCGCCGCGCCCTCGAGGGTCACTCCGGGCATCTGCGCGCGGGCCTCGCTGAAGGTGAGGCCGGCGCCGACGAGGCGTCCGCACTTGACGTTGCGGCCGCCCATCGAGGTGACGAAGCAGTCGCCGATGCCGGGAAGGCCGAGCGGCGTCGTCGGCTCGCCGCCCAGAAGACCCATGAACTCGACCATCTCGATCGACGCCTGGCCGAAGATGGCCGCGCCGTAGTTGAAGTTCACGTAGCGGTCGCCCGCCTCCTCGCCCATGGCGTCGAGCACGCCGGCCATGAAGCCCGCGCCGAAGGCGTAGCAGTTCTTGGTGGCGGCGCAGACCTCGACGCCGACGAGGTCGGTGTTGGTCCAGACGTGGTAGAAGTCGGTGGCGAACAGGCCCTGCCACAGGTCGAGCACGTCCTGGTCCTCGCCGGTGAACACGACGGAGGTGTGGCGGCGCACGGCCACCTCGCCCGCGATGGACGGGCCAGCGATGGCCGAGAACGTCACCTGGTCGCGCAGCTCCTGCGGGATCTCGCCGGCGAGCACCCGCGGCAGGATGGTGAGGTTGCCGTCGTCGTCGGCCTCCATGCCCTTGGCCAGCGCGATGACGTGCATGCCGGGACGCAGCAGCTCGGCGAGTCGCTGGCCCGCCCAGCGCACGCCGAACGAGTTGACGCCGCTCATGACGAGGTCGACGCCGTCGAACGCCTCCGCGGCGTCCTCCAGTTGGTAGGCGGTGGTGCCCTCCGGGAGCGTCAGGCCGAGGTTCGGGTGCACGCCCGTGGCCTGGATCGAGGCGATGATGTCGCGGTCGAGGTGGGTGCCGACCAGCCTCATCTGGTGCCCGTTGTCGGCGAGCGGGGTGGCGAGAGAGCTGGCCATGATGCCCGCCCCGAGTACGGCGATGATTGCCACTTTTCTTCTGCCTTCCGTCAAGCGCAGCTGCGCGCGTGAGTGGTCGCGATGTCCCGAACGCTATCGATTCCGGTCCCCGATTGGGAGGAAAATTGTGTCGGGGTTCTGCACGCACGCGGGACTCATCCGGCCTAATCAGGCCACGGGAGAAGCGTGGGGATGGAAAGGTAGGGCCATGAAATCCGCCCCCACCGACTGGTACGACGCGTACATCTTCGACCTCGACGGCACCATCTACCTTGGCGAGGAGCTGCTCCCCGGCGCGAGGCGCCTGATCGAGGGCCTCCGAGCGGCAGGAAAGGTGGTCAAGTTCCTCTCGAACAACCCCACCAAGGACCCCCACATGTACCAGGAGAAGCTGGAACGCCTGGGGCTGCCGACGTCGCTCGACGACATCGCCAACACCGTCGTCACGACGACGCGCTGGCTGAAGGACAACCACCCGGACGCGAAGCTGTTCGTGATCGGCGAGGAGCCCCTGCAGCGCGCGCTCCGCGACGCCGGGTTCACGCTGACCGACGACCCGGAGCAGATCGACATCGTGATCTCCTCCTACGACCGCGGCTTCGACTACCGCAAGCTGCAGATCGCGTTCGACGCCATCTGGTTCCACAAGCGGGCGTTCCTGATCGAGACCAACCCCGACCGGTTCTGCCCGTTCCCCGGCGGCCGCGGCGAGCCCGACTGCGCGGCCATCACCGCCGCCATCGAGGCGTGCACGAACACAAAGTGCCGCGTCAGCCTCGGCAAGCCGTCGCCCGTGATGGTCGAGGCCGCGCTGGGAGGCACGGGGATCGAGCTGTCGCGCTGCGTGATGGTCGGCGACCGCCTGATGACCGACATCAAGATGGCGGTCGACGCCGGGATGTCCTCGGCCCTAGTGCTGACCGGCGAGTCGACGGTCGAGGACGTGCTGGCCCAGCCCGAGTCCGAGCGCCCGACCTACATCCTCGACCGCGTCGACCAGCTACTCCCCTAAACGCGCCAGCGCACCGGGCCGCGGCGGGGGACGATCTCGGTCAGCGGCGCGGGAGCCGCCACCGTCCATCGATGCGTGCCCGAGCCGACCTCGTGGCGCGACCCGTCCGGCAGCACGACGTCGG
>CAYVWO010000228.1:0-4828 GCA_964455495.1 uncultured Tessaracoccus sp. | reverse complement strand
TTTGCAGTCCGTTGCCTCGCCTCTCGGCCACTCCACCGCGATGGAGGTTTTCCCTCTCCGCATGGAATTGGGAGAGACTATGTCTCCGAGCGGACGACGAGATTCGAACTCGCGACCCTCACCTTGGCAAGGTGATGCTCTACCAACTGAGCCACGTCCGCACTGCGCTTTCCTGGCTTGAATCTCTCGATCCGCCCCGTTCGGCGCGTTGAGAACACTAGTACACCCCCGTCGGCAAACACAAATCAAGGGCTCTGTGTGGGTAAACCACGTAGCCAGAGCCGATTGACCGCCTGTCGCGGCGGCGACCGGGGCCAGGTTCGCAATGTCGTTCAGGGTGCGATAGACTCCTTCCTCGCTAGGGCGATTGGCGCAGTGGTAGCGCGCTTCGTTCACACCGAAGAGGTCGGCGGTTCGAAACCGCCATCGCCCACAAGCGATTGAGCCGAGGGTTGTGCGAGCTTGCTCGTACAACCGAGGCGATTGAAGCTTGTTGCTCGAGCGAAGCTCGAAACACAAGTGACTGAGCCTCGGCCACGCGGAAACTACTTCCCAGGCCGAGGCTCACCGCTAGATTCAGGAAGAGAGGCGATGACTGCACCGGCGATCGTGCTCGTGGCCAGCGGCCCCGCCGAGCCCGGTGTCATCGAATCGCTTACCGCCATCGCTTCGTCGTTGCAGGCGGCTCGCCGCGACCTCCGCGTCTGTCTCTCCTATCTCGACGCCACCCCGAGCCCCGAGGCGGTTCTACGGTCGCTCGTCGACGCGGACGTCGCCGAGGCCGTGCTCGTCCCGCTCGACCTCGTCTCCGCCGCTGAGCACGACCCGCGGCTCGACGCCGTCGCCCACTCCGAGCACATCCGGATCGCCGTCTCGCGCCCCATCGGTCCCGCCAGCGAGGTGCTCAACATCCTGGACGCCCGCGTGCGGGAGGCGCTGCACCGCACCGGTGCCCTGGAGATCGACGGGCTGGTGCTGGCCGCCCCGCTCGGAGGCGACATCCGGGGCGGCACTCTCCTCGGCCGTCGGGCGCGGCAATGGTCCGCGCATCACCGCCTGCCTGTCCAGCTCGCCGTCGACGACGGCGAGGGGCGTGTCACCGCGCAGGCAGTGCAGTCCCTCCGTTCTCAGGGGCGCCGCCACATCGCCGTCGGATCGCTCTTCCTCACACCCACCTCCCCGTACCAGGCGCAAGCTCAGGCGGGGCTTCGCGCCGGCGCCATCGCGGTCACCTCCCCCATCGGCGACTCCGAGCATCTGCGGTTGCTCATCCTCGCCCGCTACGCGTTCGGGGCCATGGAACTCCTCGACGGCAAGCCCACCCAGCTGCCCGTCGAGGATCTCGACGACGAGTAGGGCCGCTCCCCGCTTCGGCCCCGTCCTATCCTTGGCGACATGACCGATAACCCGTGGCTCGTGACGCCGGACACCGAGTGGCGCCAGCGCCTCACCCAACTCGAATACCACGTGCTCCGCGAGGGCGGAACCGAGGCCCCGTTCGTCGGCGAGTACACCGACACCACGGACGAGGGCACGTACGCATGTCGCGGCTGCGGGGCCGAGCTGTTCCGCAGCGACGCCAAGTTCTCCTCGCACTGCGGCTGGCCAAGCTTCTTCGCTCCGCTCGCCGAGGACCGAGTCCGCTACATCGAGGACCGCTCCCTCCCGGGCCGCCCAAGGGTGGAGGTCCGCTGCGCCGCGTGCGACGGTCACCTCGGTCACGTGTTCGAGGGCGAGGGCTACGAGACCCCTACCGATCTTCGGTACTGCATCAACTCCGTTAGCCTCCGGCTGAACCAGCCGTAGTCGCCCGGCGCGTCACCCCGACCATTTCGCGCGCGCCCGCTTAGGCTGGGCGCGTGCCCGCCAACCTGACCCGCCCGACGCCCGCCGCGTTCACTGCGGCGGTCGATCAGCTCGGCGCGATGGCGTGGCGACGCGGACTGAGCATCGACGAGATCGGCTCGCCGCAGCGGATCGCCCCGTTCTCGATCGCGATCAGCGGCGAGCTCGCCGACGCCGTCGGCGAGCCGGTCTCCAACGGGCGGCTGATCCTGCTGCACGACCCCGCGGGTAACACCGCGTGGGACGGCACGTTCCGGATCGTGACCTACGTCCGCGCCGAGGTGGAGCTGGAGATGGTGACCGACCCGCTCCTCCCCGAGGTCGCCTGGTCCTGGCTCACCGAATCGCTCGCCAACCACGGCTGCGTGGCCGCGGCCCTTGCCGGTACCGTCACCGCCTCCTACGGAAAGGGGTTCGGCGAGATGACCGACGCCGACCGAGCGGAGGTCGAGCTCCGCAGCTCCTGGACCCCGACCCTCGACGCCCTCCACGGCCTCACCCCGCACCTCTCGGCATGGCAGGAGCTCCTGGGGCAGATCGCCGGCGAACCCGACCTTCCCCCCGGCATCGCCGCGCTTCCGCTTGGCCGCCGCGCATGACGTATCACGAGCACAGCCGGGAGCCGCTCCGGCCCGTCGTCGACACGCCCGAGGCGCTCCAGGAGTGTCTCTCCGCCCTCAACGCAGCCTCCGGGCCCGTCGCCTTCGACACCGAGCGCGCCCACGGGCATCGCTATTGGCCGAAGGCGTACCTGCTGCAGGTCCGCCGCGAGGGAGCGGGCACGTGGCTGATCGACCCCATCCCCTTCGAGGACACCGACGTCTCGCTCGGCAAGCTCATCTCCGTTTGCGACGACGCCACGTGGCTCATCCACGCAGCCAGCCAGGACCTGCCCTGCATGCGCGACATCGGCATCCTGCCGGGCCGGATCTTCGACACCGAACTCGCCGCGCGGCTGTTGGGCAAGCCGGGAGCGGCGCTCGGCGCGCTCCTGCACTCCGAACTCGGCATCCTGCTCCGCAAGGCCCACTCCGCCGACAACTGGTCGAAGCGGCCGCTTCCGGAGGCCTGGCTCACCTACGCGGCGCTGGACGTCGACTTCCTCGCCGAGCTGGCCGAGGCGCTCACCACGCAGCTGGTGGCAACGGGCCGCCTCGACTGGGTGGAGCAGGAGAGCACGGAGGAGCTGGAGCGGTTCGGGGCCGAGCCGGCGCCGCGCGTCGACCCGTGGCGGCGGCTGAGCGGCGTGACGACGCTGCGCAACGCCCGCCAGCTCGCGGTCGCCCGCGCGCTGTGGCAGGCAAGGGACGCCATCGCGCAGCGCCGCGACCGGCCTCCGACCTGGATCCTCCCCGACGCTGTCATCCTCGACGCCGCCACCGCGGCCAAGGACACCGTCCCAACCCGAGCAGAGCTTGGCCGGATGAAGGGTTTCGCGGCGCCGCCCGGGCAACGCAACCTGAACGCTTGGCTCCGCGCCGTCGACGAGGTCCGCGACATGGACCCGGCGGACTACCCCGCCCGTCGGCTTCCCTCCTCGGGCGTGCCGAGCCCGCGCTCCTGGGACCGCATCGACCCCGCGGCCGCCGCGCGATGGGCGAAGATCCGGCCCGCCGTCGACGTCCTCGCCTGCGACCTCGGCGGGCTTCAGCCCAGCCTTGTGGCGCCGCCGCAGGTGCTGCAGGAGGCGCTGTTCCACCACGAGCTGCCCACTGCCCAAGACCTGGCCCGGCTAGGCGCCCGGCCGTGGCAGGTCGAGTTCCTCGCTCCGCTCATGGCTGAGGTCCTCGGCCGCTGAGCCGTCGGCCGACAACACGGCGTCCAGGACCCGCATGGCCACCTTCGCGGGTGTAAGCCCGATCTCGTCCAGGACCTCCTCGCGCGAGCCGTGGGCGAGGAAGCGCTGGGGAATGCCCAGGTTCAGGACTGTCGCCCCGACGCCGAGCCTCGCGCCGAGGCGCTGACCGACGCCGCCCTCCACGAGCCCGTCCTCGAGGGTCACCACGATGGGACGCGCGGCGCACAGCGCGACGAGGGTGTCCGATACGGGCAGCGCCCAGAGCGGGTCGACGACGGCCGCGGGGACACCCTGGGCGTCGAGGCGCTCCGCGACCGCGAGCGCGAGCCCAGCGAACTGGCCGTAGCCGACAAGAAGCACCCGCGCGGCCTCCTCGTGGCGCAGCACGTCGACCCGGCCGAGGCCCTCGCCATGATGGCCGACCTCCGGAAGCTCGTCGGGCAGCCGCTCCTTGGAGTACCGCATCACGGTGACGGCGTCGTCCACCTCGACGGCGCGGTCGAGGGCCGCGACGAGGCGCGCCTGATCCCGGGGTGCCGCGAGCTGGAGCCCCGGCACCGAGCCGAGAAGGGCCATGTCCCACATGCCGTTGTGGCTGGGGCCGTCGTTGCCGGTGACCCCGGCGCGATCGAGCGCGATGGTGATGCCCACCTTGTGCAGCGCCGCGTCCATGAGCACCTGGTCGAAGGCCCGGTTGACGAATGTGGCGTACAGCGCGACGACCGGGTGCAGGCCCGCCCGCGCCAGGCCCGCCGCCGACACGATCGCGTGCTGCTCGGCGATCCCGACATCGAAGATCCGGTCGGGGAACGCGGCGGCGAACCGGCCGAGGCCCACCGGGTACAGCATCGCGGCGGTGACGGCGACGACGTCCTGGCGCCGCTGCCCGAGCTGCACCATGGCCTCGGCGAAGGCGTCGGTCCATGTGGCCTGAACCGACGCCGACAGCGGCTCGCCGGTGAGCTCGTTGATGGGGACGACGGCGTGGAAGCGGTCCTCCTCGTTCTGCTCGGCGGCGCGGAAGCCGTGCCCTTTGCGCGTGACGCAGTGCACGATGACGGGGCCGCCGAACTGGCGCGCCTGCTCGAGGTGGTTGGTGAGCGCGGTGAGGTCGTGGCCGTCGATGGGGCCGGTGTACTTGATGCCGAGGTCCGAGAACATGGACTGCGGGGCGAGCACGTCCTT
>CAYVWO010000227.1:0-4828 GCA_964455495.1 uncultured Tessaracoccus sp. | reverse complement strand
CGGGCGATGCGTTCGGCGCGACGCGGGTCCCCGGGCATGATGACCAGCGGGGCGATGTCTCCGGGCTCGCAGGAGATGTGTGGGGTGGCCATAGCGCGGCCCCTTTCGACGGCGAAAAGCGACAGGCCCCGGATCCATCCGATCCGGGGCCTGGTGGCAAGTGTTGGATTCGAACCAACGTAGCTCACGCGACGGTTTTACAGACCGTTCCCTTTGGCCGCTCGGGCAACTTGCCGCACCGGTCTCCCGGCGACGCACGATTCTAGCAGCCGGCCGCAGGCCCCGGCAAAGCGGCGATGGTGCGTCGACGCTGTAGGCTCGCGCGGTGACCATCACCCCCCTGGAATCCACGCCCTGGGCCCAGCCCGCCGAAGCCGTCGCCGCGTCCCTCGGCTCCTCCGCCGAGGGGCTCGCCGCCTCGGAGGCCGAGCGGCGCCTGGCCGAGGGCGGCAGGAACGAGCTGCCGGCGCCCGCGACGAAGCCCGCCTGGCTGCGGTTCCTCGCGCACTTCAACGACCTGCTGGTCTACATCCTCATCGCGGCGGCCGCGCTCAAGGCGTTCGCCGGCGACTGGGTCGACTTCGCGGTGATCGCCGTCGTCATCGTGGCGACCGCGCTGATCGGCTTCATCCAGGAGGGCCGCGCGGCGTCCGCCCTCGCGGGGCTCCAGACCATGCAGTCCGACGAGGCCCAGGCGCTGCGCGACGGGACCTGGGGCGTCGTCGACGCCGGCACCCTCGTCGCGGGCGACGTCGTGCGGCTGCGCTCGGGCGACCGCGTCCCTGCCGACCTCCGGCTGCTGACCGCGTCGTCCCTCCAAGCCGACGAGGCCGCCCTCACCGGCGAGTCCGTGCCGTCGCAGAAGGCGGTGGACGCCGTCGCCGCCGACGCCGGGGTCGGCGACCGCTCCTCGATGCTGTTCTCCGGCACCATCGTCACCGCCGGGACCGCGGAGGGCGTGGTCGTCGCGACGGGCGCGGGCACCGAGATCGGCCGGATCTCCGCGCTCGTCGCGGAGCAGGACAAGCTCGACACCCCGCTCGCGCGCCAGCTGAACAGGCTCGGCACGCAGCTGGCCGGGCTGATCGGCATCCTCGCCGTCGGCATGCTGGGCCTCGGCTACTTCGTCCACGGCATGGACGGGAGCGAGCTGATCTCGGCCGCCATCGGGTTCGCCGTCGCCGCCGTCCCCGAGGGCCTCCCCGCGCTGGTCACCATCACGCTCGCGCTCGGCGTGCAGCAGATGGCCAAGCGCAACGCGATCACGCGGAAGATGGCCGCCGTCGAGACGCTGGGCTCGGTCACGACCATCTGCTCGGACAAGACGGGCACGCTGACGCAGAACGAGATGACGGTGCGCACCGTCGTCACCGGGCAGGGCAGCTACGACGTCGAGGGCACCGGCTACCGGCCCGTCGGCCGCGTGACCGCGGGCGGCGCCGTCGCCGAGCTGGCCGCGCACCCCGACCTCGCCGCGCTGGTGGTCGCCGCCGGGGCGGCCAACGACGCGCGGGTCGAGGAGACGCCGGAGGGCTGGCGCGTCGTCGGCCAGCCGACCGAGGGCGCCCTCGACGTCCTGGCCGCCAAGGCGGGCGCCGACATCGAGGCGATCTCCCGGCTGGCGCAGGTGCCGTTCGAGTCGGCCCACAAGTTCTCCGCCACCCTGGACGACGTCCCGGGCGGCGGCCGCGTCGTCCACGCGCTGGGCGCGCCCGACCGGCTGCTCGACCGCTGTGACACGCAGGTCGGCCCCGGCGGCGAGCCGGTCGCGCTGGACCGCGAGGCCTGGGAGCACCACATCGACGTGCTGTCCGGGCAGGGCCTGCGCGTGCTGGCCGCGGCCTCCCGCCCCGCCGACGGCGTCGAGGCCATCGAGCTGGCCGACCTCGACTCCGGCCTCACCTTCCTCGGCCTCTGCGGCATCGTCGACCCGCCGCGGCCCGAGGTGCGCGACGCGATCCACCTCTCGCACACGGCCGGCATCCGCGTGAAGATGATCACCGGCGACCACGCCGGCACCGCCGTCGCGATCTCCCGCGAGCTGGGCATCGCGCCCGCCGAGGGCGACGTCGCCGCGCTCACCGGCGCCGAGCTGGAGGCGATGGGCGACGACGAGCTGGCCGCCGTCGTCCAGGGGGTCGACATCTACGCCCGCACCTCCCCGGAGCACAAGCTGCGCATCGTGCAGGCCCTGCAGACCCACGGCGAGGTCGTCGCCATGACGGGCGACGGGGTGAACGACGCCCCGTCGATCACCCGCGCCGACGTCGGCGTCGCGATGGGCATCAAGGGCACGGAGGCGACGAAGGAGGCCGCCGACATCGTGCTGGCCGACGACAACTTCGCCACCATCGAGCGCGCCGTCGAGGAGGGGCGCCGGATCTACGACAACATCCGCAAGTCGGTGGTGTTCCTGCTGCCGACCAACGGCGCGCAGGCGCTTGTCATCCTCGTCGCGGTGCTCTTCGGCTGGGCGCTGCCGCTGTCTCCCGTGCAGATCCTGTGGATCAACCTCGTCACGGCCCTGACGCTGTCGCTGGCCCTGGCGGGCGAGCCCGCCGAGCCGGGCATCATGGAGCGCCCGCCGCGCTCCCCCAAGGAGCAGGTCCTGTCGGCGCGCGCCCTCGCCCTCGTGCTGAGCACGTCGCTGCTGATCGGCGGCACCACGCTGGGCGTCTACCTCTACGGCCAGGCGCACGCCGACACCTACGAGATCGGCCAGACCACCGCCGTCACGATGCTCGCCCTCGGCCAGCTCGCCTTCCTGTTCAACTGCCGGTTCCTGAACAGCTCCTCGCTGACGCCGCGCGCGCTGGTGGGCAACCGCGCGATCTGGATCGCCGCCGGCCTGCTGTTCGCTCTGCAGCTGGTCTACGTGTACGCGCCGTTCATGAACTCCTGGTTCAGGTCCGCCCCTCTGCCGTTCGACCACTGGCTGGGCGTGCTGGCGCTCGCCGTCGGCATCTTCCTCGTCGTCGAGCTAGCGAAGTGGGCGACCCGCCGCCTCTACGGCGCCAGCCGCTGATGCGACACGCTCGCTGCTCACACGCCACGATGAAGGCGCCGGAAAAAGCGCCCTTGCCTACGCGCCACAATTTTCGTTATACGATATCCCTATGAGCGCACAGGAGACAATCAACGGACAGCCCGTGACCGAGGAGCAGATCGCGGCCTGGGCCGACGAGGCCGAGCGCGGATACGACGTCGCCGCACTGAAGAAGCGCGGTCGCGGTCGCCCCGGCCGAGGCGCCATGCCGACTCAGGTCGTGGCCCTGCGCCTCACCACCGACGAGTTGGCCGCCATCGACGCCCGCGCCGAGCGGGAACGCAAGACGCGCTCCGAGACGATCCGAGACGCGCTCACCGCCTACGCGTCGTGAACATCCACGCCTCCGCCAGGAAGCACGGCATCAAGGACGACGACATCGCCTACGCCGCCACCTGGGCCGTCTGGATTGAGGACCTGGACGAGAACAATCCCAGCCGTCAGTTGCGGCTCGGGTTCGACACTCGGGGCCGCCTCCTAGAGATCGTGGTACTCGTTTTCGACAGCGGTAACGAGTTGGTGATCCACGCGATGAAGGCGCGGCGACAGGTGCTCGACCTGCTTCCCTGAACCAGATCGGAGGTCGACACTGGCCGCCCTCAGCGGCCGGACTCCTCGACGATCCGGGCGGCCAGTTCGAGCTGTCGATCGAGGCGCTCCCGATCCTCGGTGAGCGCCAACTGGTTGTCGGCGATGGCCTTCCGGTCGATCTCCGCTCGGGCCCTGTCGAGGCGGCCAACCAGGTCGGGCCTCTCCTTGCAGTCGATGTCCGCCAGCGCGAGCCCGATCTCGGCCGCGGGCGCGTCCGCGCTGCCCGACTCCTGTCGCGCTGCCTGCGCCGCCCTGATGTCGCCCTGGTCCTCCAGCGGATCCGTGACGCGGTGTCCGTCGGCAGCCATGCACGCCACCCAGTCGGCGACGGCGTCCTGGCGCGGCTGAACGCCGCCCTGGCGGACACGGGCTTCTCCGCAGACAGGAAGTCGGACGCCTACGACGACGCGACCCGGAAGGCGGTCGAGGCCCTGTACGACAAGGCGGGGTATGGCAGCGATGGCAGCGTGCCGGCCGGTGAGGTGGTGCTCGCCGTCCCGGTCACCGCGATCGTGGCCAACGGCTCGGGCGGCACCGAGGTCGTGGTCGTCGAGAAGGGCGCCACCTCCGTCACGGACGAACCCCCGACGCGTTCCGGTCGCAGTCGGCGTCACCGGCGGCGGCTGGGCCCAGATCACGCCGGTCAACGACGACCTCGCAGCGGGCGACCTGGCTCTGGGCCCCCCTCCGCGGCCACTGAGGGCGCCTCGCGCCAAGCGGGAGCACACGTCGCGTCCAGAGGCGCTCCTTGACGCGCTCGCCGCCTACGCGTCGTGAGCGTCCACACGCGGCCCACATGAGGAGACGCCGTTATCTAATCGTTATCGGTGTCGAGCGTACATAGAGCGCCAACCTCTTCCGAAGTCGAATGCATGCCCGATATAATCGGACACATGAGCGACGAGATGGTTCGGGATCTGGGACAGCGGTACCTCGCCGCCGCCTGGGAGACCGGCCACGCGCTCACCACGGCCGAGAACCCGCACCGGGAGTTGGACGAGCTCCTGATCGCGGTCGAGGAACACCTCGACCAACTCAACGGACTCCGCCTTCAGTTGCTGCAAGAGGCCTGGGCCTTGGGTGCGGGTCGGGTGCTGGATCGGGAGAAGGCCTCGCCTCGGACCACTACCGCTCAGGCGACAGCGGCGTTGAAACTCGCCCTCGACCTCGAAGAACGGTTCGCTCTGATCG